>JAHECJ010000095.1 GCA_024641805.1 Desulfococcus sp. | reverse complement strand
GGTTTCGTCAGGCCTTGCACCCGGAGACCGGGTGATCGTCGAGGGATTAATCATGCTGCGGCCGGGTACGGTAGTGAACGCGACTCCTTTTCAAGAAACTCAGACCGGTCAAGGCCCTGAGGCCGGACCGGGCACAACGCCCCAAAAACAAAGTGAAGGAGGGGCGTAATGTTATCAAAATTCTTTCTCGACCGACCGGTCTTTGCCTGGGTGATCGCCATTATCATGATGACGGCCGGAGGGCTGGCCATCTACAATCTTCCAGTGTCACAGTACCCGCCCATCGCGCCGCCGGCCATCGCCATCGACTCCTTTTTCCCCGGTGCTTCGGGTGAGACGGTGGAAAACACCGTAACCCAGATTATCGAGCAGAAGATGACCGGGCTGGACGATATGCTATATCTCTCCGGCACCAGTTCTTCATCCGGAGCCTCCCGGGTGGAGCTGACGTTTGCCCCGGGAACCGACCCGGATATTGCCTGGTCCAAAGTGCAGAATAAGCTCCAGCTTGCCATGGCCAGTCTGCCGGATGTGGTGCAGCGCTCCGGCGTTAAGGTCAGCAAATCTACCCGGAACTATCTGATGATCGTCGGCTTGACCTCGGAAGACGGCAGTCTGGACGATAATGATTTACAGGATTACGCCCAATCCAACCTGGAGAAAATTCTTTCCAGAGTACCGGGGGTCGGCGAGGTACAGAGTTTCGGCTCCCAGTATGCCATGCGGGTCTGGGTCAATCCTGACAAACTGACCAGTTACAGCTTGACCATGGAAGATGTTATTATGGCCCTCAGGGCTTACAATGTAGAAGTCTCCGCCGGTCAATTAGGCGGTGCTCCTGCCGTGAAGGGGCAACGGCTGAACGCAGCCATTATTGTGCAGCATCTGCTCCAGACGCCGGAGGAGTTCGATTCCATACCCATCCGCACCAATCCGGATGGCTCGGTGATCTGCATCAAGGATATCGGCCGTACGGAACTCGGGATGGAACGTGACGATAACTTCGTCAAATACAATGGCAAACCTGCCGCCGCCATGGCCATTCGACAGGCCTCCGGCGCCAATGCCCTGGATACGGCTAATGCTGTCAAAAAGAAGTTGGAGGAGATGAGCCGGTATTTTCCGCACGGTATGAAGGTGATTTACCCCTATGACACCACTCCTTTTACCAAGGTGGCAATTGATGAGGTGGTTAAGACCCTGTTCGAGGCGGTTCTGCTGGTCTTTTTGGTCATGTATCTCTTTATGGGAACCTTCCGGGCAACCCTGATTCCCACCATTGCGGTGCCGGTGGTGCTGCTCGGGACCTTCGGAGTACTGGGATTGTTCGGATTTTCCATTAATATGCTGACCATGTTTGCCATGGTGCTGGCCATCGGCCTTCTGGTGGATGACGCCATCGTGGTGGTGGAGAATGTGGAGCGGATCATGGCAGAAGAAGGCCTTCCGCCTCGGGAGGCCACGGCCAAGTCCATGGATCAGATCACCAGCGCGTTGATCGGCATCGGCCTGGTGCTGTCGGCAGTTTTCGGCCCCATGGCCTTCTTCCCGGGTTCTACCGGAATCATTTATCGCCAGTTTTCCGTGACGGTTATTTCGTCCATGCTCCTTTCCGTGGTGGTGGCCTTGATCCTGACCCCGGTGCTGTGCGCTACTTTTCTAAAACCCGTGGCCGCAGGGCATGAGCCGGCCGATGGCGCAGTCTGGTTCCTGCGCCCGTTTTTTCGCTGGTTCGACCGCGTGTTCTTTCGCGCCCGGGATTTGTATGTCCGGGTGGTCGGTCAGGTGCTGGCCAAAAAACTGCGCTACCTGTTCATTTTCGTAGTGATCGTGGGGGCGCTGGGGTATCTGTTCCAGCGTATGCCCACCTCCTATATTCCCGATGAAGATCAGGGGATTCTGCTGGTCATGGGCATGCTGCCATCTGGCGCAACGCTGGAGCAAACCGAGGCAGTTATGACAAAAGTGAGGGCGTATTTTCTCGAGCAAGAGAAAGAGGGGGTTGAATCCATCATTACAGTCTCCGGTAGGAGTTTTGGCGGCGAGGGACAGAATATGGCCTTAGGATTTGCCAAACTCAGGGATTGGAAACTTCGCCAGCGGCCGGACCTGAAAGTCAAGGCGATCGCCAGCCGGGCCATGGATGAATTCTCTAAGATGAAAGAAGGCATGGTATTCGCTTTCCCGCCGCCGCCGGTCATCGAGCTGGGGATGGCCACCGGGTTTGATCTGCAATTACAGGACCGCGGCGGCCTGGGTCACGATAAATTGATGGCGGCCCGCAACCAGCTCCTCGGTATGGCCATGCAGGACCCGCGTCTTGTCAGGGTCAGGCCTAATGGCATGAATGATGTGGCCGAATACCACATCGACGTGGACTGGGACAAGGCCGGTGCCCTGGGGCTATCCATCGATTCCATTCATAACACAATTGCCGCGGCATTCGGCAGCGCCTATGTCAATGACTTTATTCAGGCCGGCCGGGTCAAAAAGGTCTATGCCCAGGCGGATGCCCCCTATCGCATGCTGCCTCAGGATCTGGAAAAGCTCTATGTGCGTAACAGCGTTGGTAAAATGGTTCCTTTTTCTTCCTTTGCCTCAGGCCGCTGGGCTATGGGTTCTCCCAAGCTGGAACGTTTTAACGCCTTTTCGTCGATCAACATCTGGGGCGAACCGGCCCCGGGAAGGAGTTCCGGGGAGGCCATGGCCGCTATGGAAGAGATCATTGCCAAACTGCCGAAAGGGATCAGCTATGACTGGAACGGGCTTTCCTATCAGGAGCGACAGGGAGGCTCCCAGGCCCCCTTGCTATATGCGTTTTCAGTTTTTGTTATTTTTCTTTGCCTGGCGGCCCTCTATGAGAGCTGGCCCATTCCCATCGCGATCCTGCTGACGCTTCCCCTTGGGGCCATTGGCGGGGTCATCGCCTCCAGCATGCGCGACATGCCCAACGATGTTTATTTCCAGATTGGTCTTTTGATTACTCTGGGCTTGACCACCAAGAACGCCATCCTGATCGTCCAGTTCGCCAAGGCCCGGGTCGACGAGGGGGCGGATTTGATCGAGGCGACGCTGGAAGCGTCAAAACTAAGGCTCCGGCCGATCATCATGACCTCGCTGGCTTTTGGTTTCGGGGTCCTGCCGCTGGCCATCGCCACCGGGGCCGGTTCGGGCGCACAAAGGGCCATCGGTACAGGTGTGCTCGGCGGGACGGTGACCTCGACTTTTCTGGTAACCGTCTTTGCTCCGCTCTTTTATGTGATGATCTATAAGGCATTGGGAAAACATCGAAAGCGCAAAACGATCAGCCAGACTGAGAAAAATATGACCGGAGGACATACTCATGAATAAACGGTTAATAATGCTTTTGCTGGCCGGATTTATTTTCATTATCGGCGGCTGCACGATGGCCCCCAAATACTCTCAGCCATTGGCGCCGATCCCGGATGAGTTGCCACAGGGCGAGGCCTGCAATGACACAAAAGCCATTCCAGGAGCGCTCACTGTCCAGGAACTCCCCCGTCAGGCGTTTTTCGTGGACAAACAACTACAGAAAATTATTGATTTAGCCCTGGAAAACAACCGGGATCTGCGGCTTGCAACCTTAAATGTGGAAAAGGCGCGCGCCCTGTACGGTATTCAACGGGCTCAGCTATTACCGACAGTCGATGTGGTGGGAGCGGGAGACAAACAACGCCTTTCATCCGATCTCATCAGCCCAGGAGACCCGAGAACCGTCAAGCAATACAGTGTCGGTCTGGGTATCGCTGCCTGGGAGATCGATTTTTTCGGCCGCATCCGCAGCATAAAAGACCAGGCACTGGAAGAATACCTGGCCACAGATGAAGCCCGTCGCAGCGCACAGATTACCCTGATATTTGAGGTGGCCAGAGCGTATCTGTCGTTTGCTGCAGACCAGGAAAATCTTACACTTGCCCGCTCCACCCTTGAAGCGCAACAGGAATCTTATAATTTAATCCAGAGACAGGTTAAAGCCGGCGTCGCCAATGAACTGGACCTGCGCCAGGCGCAATCCCAGGTAGAAACCGCTCGCAGAGACCTGGCCCGTTTCACGCAATTGGCGGCCCTGGATCACAATGAGATAAATCTCCTGGCCGGTGCCATCGTGCCAGGGGATCTCCTGCCGAATGGCCTGACAAGCATTGAGCCGCCCGAAGAAATTTTTGCAGGCCTGTCTTCGGCGTCGCTTTTGAACCGGCCGGATATTATGGCGGCGGAACATCAGCTGAAGGGGGCGTATGCCTTTATCGGCGCGGCACGCTCCGCCTTTTTTCCCCGAATTTCTTTGACCACCTCAATCGGGACAGCCAGCGACGAGCTGTCCGGGCTTTTCGGCTCCGGGTCAGGCACGTGGAACTTCGCCCCGCAAATCGCCGTGCCGATTTTCGATGCACGTACCTGGGCTGCGTACAATGTCAGTAAAGCGCAACAGGAAATTGCCATTACCCAGTATGAAAAAACCATTCAGGTGGCCTTCAGGGAAGTGGCTGATGCGTTGGCGGTTCAAGGCATGGTGGACCAGCAGATATCCGCCCAGCAGTCTCTGACTGATGCCGTTGAGGAAACGTATCGTCTCGCGGATAAACGTTATCAAAAGGGGATTGACAGCTATCTGGGCGTTCTGGATGCGCAGCGGTCCCTTTATACGCAGCAGCGGGTTCTCACCGCTCTCCGGTTGGAAAAACTGACCAACCAGGTGCGGCTTTACGCGGTATTGGGAGGGGGAAGTGAATAAGTTCAGCAGGATGCGCTTTGATCATTTCTACAATGCGGCTTGATCCATTCTAATTTGGAGGTGGGGGGATGACGCTTCAAAAAATGATACTGATATTGGTGGACGGTTCCGAACGATCCATGCAAACGGTGAACTACGTAAAGGATTTTATACCCGTTGGTGAGGATATACGGATTGTTCTGTTTCACGTCTTTGTCGGCATACCGGAAGAATATCGGGGGTTAAAGAAAAATCCAGCCTGCGATAACGCTATGCATCAATTGCAAAATCAGGAAATGGAGCAGCAGCGAAAAATAAGGGCGTATCTGGAACAAACAAAAAAAATTTTGATCATGGGCGGGTTTTCGGAACAGTCCATTGAGATCAAATTTCATCCCCTGGAAGAGGGGGTCGCCCGGGACATCATCCGTGAAGCAAGAAACGGATACAGCGCGGTGGTTATGAGCCGGCGGGGGACCGCCATGGCACTGCAAAGCATCATCCTTGGCAGCGTTGCGGTCAAGCTACTGCAATCTATCTCATTTATCCCGACTATCTTTGTGGGGCAGGCATCTGCCGTCAGGAGAATCTTACTGGCCGTGGACGGCTCGCCGGCTTCGATGAAAGCGGTTGAATTTGTTGCCTCGTTTTTGGGCGGCCGAGGGTATGAGATTTGTATTTTCCATGCCATTTTGGGTCTGGGGGCAGTGAATTTTGACCTTTCCGGGATTACTGAGCCGGAACTGGAAATGTCTGATAATGTGCCTGACAAATGCATTGAAACCTTTAAATCAGAAGTGGTGCGACTGTTTCAAGTTATAAAAGACAAGCTTGCGGCATGCGGGTTTGAACCTGAAAAAATATCTGAAAAAATAATTTCTGGTGTATACAGCCGATCCGAAGCCATTGTCAGGGAAGCAGAAGCCGGCGGATACGGCACAATTGTCGTCGGGCGAAGGGGCCTTTCAAAAGTGGATGCGTTCTTCATGGGCCGGGTCGGCCATAAGGTGGTTTATGGTGGAAAAAAATTTACGGTCTGGGTTGTCTGATGACGGATTGCTGAGCGGGGATCTCAATTGCGGTTTCCCGCCGGCAATGGCCTGAAAATTTCCAGGTAGTCGTGAAGCCGGACAACATAATGATATTAAATCAAAATCTATGGGTGGTGATCGGAAAAAGTCTGAATTTGAATTTTGAGCCGGTATTTTTTTGAGAAGTTTTGAATTATAGGGTATGGTTAATAAAAAATATTGAAATTGAATGATTCCGGGAGCCAAAGTTCCTGAAATAGAGTTAAGTGCTTGTTTTTTTACAGTGATATAAAATTACTGTCAGGGGACATTGTCATGAAACGAAAATTTAAATATTTTTTATACCGGTATCTGGTGCCGTTCGTCGGACTGATCATTGTTAAAATGTTTGCGTTCACCCACCGAATGCGAATCGTGAACCCTGAAAACGAAAGAGATATCCTTGATGCAGGACAAACGCTGATATTCGTTTCATGGCATCAGCGATTTTTCCCGGGGATCACTTTCTTCGCAAAACGAAAACCGATTGCGATTATGATCAGCCAGAGCCGGGACGGTGAATATATGGCCCATATCGTTAAAACTCTCGGCTGGGAACCGGTGCGGGGATCATCCACCCGCGGTGGCCGTGAAGCCCTGAATAAGCTCAAGGAACTGGCGCTTTCCGGCTATAACATCGGCCATATTGTGGATGGTCCCAAGGGTCCGTTTGGTGTCGTAAAGCCCGGCCTTCTCCGGATCGCCCAGGTCACCGGACTGCCGATTGTTCCGACGATTACTTCCGCCCAGAAAAAATGGGCCCTCGGCAGCTGGGACAAGTTCATTATCCCGAAACTGTTTTCCCGCGTGATTATCCGTTTTGGAAAGCCGATCCACGTGTCAGATGATCTGAGCGAAGCGGAATTTGAGCAAAAACGGCTGATGCTGGAACATCGCCTGCAGGAACTGTATGAAGACACGGACCGGATCTGGAACGACCCGGAAAAAATCCGAAAGATTTTCGCTTCCCGCCTGGAATTCCAAAATTTCGCCAGCGTTTTGCGAAGACGGGGATGATAGATTCTGCCCCCGGAATGAAAACGACCTGCCTTTTACCCGTCATTTTATAAAATCCGGTAATTGACATTTCATTATTTGCAAATACCTTTATACCATGGTATGGGTGTCGTTCTGCTGAGCGTCGCCCAATTTTGATATTTTTATATGATATCAAAAAGTTAGCTGTAGTTTGAAAATATTTCAGAGTGCTGCAGCGTGGGATTTTCTGAAAGCGGGGAAAAAGGCGATAGGTATCCCCGTATTTTAATTTAAGGATGAATATGAATTATATATTTTCATGGATGAAATATGGAATCGGAATGCTTTTTTTTAAAATGCTTGGGTGGAAATGCGAAATAGTGCCTAAAGAGATCGGGGATAAATATGTTTTAATTGGGTTTCCGCATAACACCAATATGGACGCACCGTTTGGTATTGGATTTTCGTTTGTAAACCGAATTCAGACAAGTCCTATGATCAAGAAAGAGTGGATGTTCTGGCCCATGTCCATGATATTTAAATTGATAAAAGTGATGCCCGTTGACAGGAGCGCTGCCAGTGAAGTTGTTGACCAGGTTGCTGACGAATTTTCAAAAAGAGACAAGTTTATACCGGTTGTTTTCCCAGAAGGAGCCCGGAAGGAAGTCAAGCAGATAAAAACAGGGTTCTG
>JAHECJ010000094.1 GCA_024641805.1 Desulfococcus sp. | reverse complement strand
TTCATGGTTACGCATCCATTGTCTCCAGAACAATTACCGTTAATAATTTTATATGATAGTCCTGAAAAATACCCAAACGATGGCTAAGTTAAAAGTTCCATATACAAGGCGTAGCGGTTTTTCAGGCACGAAATTATACAAGTCGCATCTTCAGTGACTGAAAATTCGCTACAACGCAGCAGATGGGACTTTTAATGATGCCATCACTTTGTATTGCCGACGGCCACCAGATACAGGAGCGCCGATTCATCATTCAATCCCAGCAAATTCTGAGCTTCATTATCATAAAGCGCCCCGATACCGCAACACCCGAGTCCCATCGCCGTGGCCCCGAGATATAAGCAATGTCCCAGTCTGCCGGCGGTCAGCATGGCATACCGGTATCCCCGGGCACCCCATCTTGTTTCCAGCATCGCGAGATTGCTCATAAACACAAAATGGACTGCCGCGTGTTTGAGCCACGCCTGATCCAGGCAGACAGATGCCATTTTCTCAATCATATTGCCCGAAAAGACCTGGCCGGATTTTTGCCGAACCGGATCCAGCAGGTAAAATCCCGGATCAATCCCCTTTACGCGGCCAACCAGAAACCCGGTGCACGCGGATAAAGCAATGTCCGGATTTTCGTCGACTTGACCGACAGCCCGGCACAGCAGCATTAGGAGATAATTCAACTGGTCGTTTTCAATGGATTTTGGAATAAAATTCCTTTTGGACCGGCGCTGAAATACTGCTTCCGAATAACTTAAGACAGGAGTGTTTACCGGTACCTCCGGAACCGACAAAACCGCGTCCGGCAGGGATATGCCGAGATGATCAATCATCATTCCCGATTGTGCCCCTGATGCGAAATCTGATGTCGAATCGGATGTGGAATCAGACGCCGCGACAATTTTTGACGCTTCATGAATACCCGCGATTTCCGGGTAAACGATTTCAGCCGGAGACACCCGGCTGGCCGCCTGAATTTTTTCAGAAAGCACCACAGGTTCTGCTTCAGGGATCACGCTCCCGGCTTTATCGCCGGACATACCGATGCAACAAAAAGTCCCTTCCCGGTGCACGTCAAAGCCCAGCAAGCGATCCAGTTTCCGATCGTCAAACGCATGATGCAGGCGGCATGAATATCCGGCAGCAATGATCGCCAGCCGCAGATTTTCGACCAGATGGCCTGCGTCCATCAGCACATACCGGTACGCCCGTTTCCGGTATTTCCAGGCGCTCCTGAAAAAAATACCGGAAACAACAAACACCCCGCCTGCATCCTGGGGCAGGCCTGGAAGCGCCGCCCGCAATTCATTGGTAAAATACCCCTCACGAAGCCGGGTCAAAAACCGGTTATGCACACCGAAATGGTAAATTCCGGCCGGAAACGTCCGGCTATTGAGGGCGGCAAAATAGATTTCATTCGGATACAGCGCCCCGGCCGATGGCGCGCTTCTGAAATAAAAGTACCCGTCACCCTGCCGAGAACGGGCAGTCAGACCACCTGCAAGCAGACAGACTTTTGACAATATCTCAAGTTCGGGGTTGGCCGCAGCTTTTTTTACCCGGCCGGCGGCATAAACCGCCTGGAGATCGCGTTCAAAAAGATCCGGATCAAAACTGTTTTGGATCTCCGGCAAAGCCACACCGTCAAGCCCCGCATAGGATTTATAGGGATCCGGCGAGTTGGCCCAATCCATGGCATGAGGTTCCATGGCATACCGGTCATAGCCGGTGCCCTGGTGATAGCTCTTGGGAGTTTTACACATAAAAACCGCAGCCTTTTAAGATAAAAAGATATTTCATCATAAATAAGCGGCCGAAATTAGGCAAAGGAAAAAAGCCGTCCCGGTCTTGCAGCAATATTTTCAGTCCACAAATAACATGACATGATTATTCAAAAAATGATAATATGGCCCAATTCATTGAAACTATTTAACGCTCCAGGGAAACCGGCGGTCCCTGCGGACGCAGTTACCTGGCTGAATCCCTTTCATCCGCCATCGTCAGGATCCGGATAACAATGACGTATGTTGACAAATTCATCGGAGCAATCATCCGCCACTGGGCCATCACCCTGGCAATCATCGCGGGTTTCACTCTTTTTTTCACCTGGCAGTATTTTCAGCAATCCCATAACAATCATATTGAAATTTTTTTTGAAGACGATGATCCGCTGTATAAGGCCTACGAAACATTCCAGGAAACTTACAGCAATGAAGAATATGGCGTCATTGCCCTGGAAAGCGAATCCCTTTTTTCAAACCCGGATCTTGACGCCATCCGCAGGCTCACCGCGGCCCTTGAAAAAATTGACGGCATTGACCGGGTGCTCAGCCTGACCAATGTGGAAGAATTTTACGGCGAAGACGACTATGTCGAACTCCGGAAAATAATACCCGATGGAGAACTGACACTTACGCAGATCCTGTTTGCCAGAAACCGGGCATTTGCGAACAAATTTGTCCGGGAACACCTGATTTCCAAATCCGGCACCATGACCGCCCTGCACGTGGAACTTGAAAAACTGGGGGAAAAAGGGAAGCGCAACGCGGTGCTTTCGATGATCAGCACAGCCAGGCAGATTGCCGGCAGTCACTTCACCCTATACTGCTCCGGATCCTCTCTGGTGGAAGTTGAAATGAACCGGCTTTCCGAAAGGGACTTCAACCTGTTTGTGCCCATGATTATCGTCCTGATCATGGTGTTCATCCTGGTTCTGTTCCGGCGGATTACCCTTGCGGTTTTATGTCAGATTAATCTGATTGTGATCCTGCTGTGGGGGGTTGGATTTTTTGTCTTTTGCGGGGAAAAGTTCAACATCATCACCAATGCCATGGGCGCCATCCTCCTGGCTATTTCCATTGCCGATTCCGTGCATATCCTGTCCCACCTGCAGGAAAGCCGACGGAAAACAAATCTTGAAACCATTCCGGCGATCCGGCATACTTTCCGCCAGGTCTGGTTCCCCTGCCTGTTTACGAGCCTGACCACCGGCGCCGGGTTTCTTTCCTTCTACAGCAGTGATATCCGGCCGGTTGCCATGCTCGGGCTGTTTACGGCAATCAGCGTGATATTTGCTTTTTTCCTGTCCGTAACCGCCCTGCCGGCCATGATGGTGTTGATGCAAAAATTTTTTCCAACCTCCCTGATGTCTTCCAAAACAGAAAAAATATCCGGCGCCCGGACAGGCATTCGGCCAAACATCCAAACGGATCGATTCACACGGGCATTAACTGTTTGCGCCCGGATGGTCACCGGCCGGAAAAACGCTCTTTTCATTGTGTTCGCTGCGGTGATGGTCCTCTCGGCCGCCGGAATCATGCGCATCAAGTTTGAAACCAACACGTTTAATTATTTACCCGACACCAACCGGATCAAATCCGACCTCAAGGTCATTGAAAAAAATTTCGGCGGCACCATCCCCTTTATCGTTGTTATCCGGTCTGAAAAAAATAGTGATTTTTCAGACCCCCATGCCGTTAAACTGGTTGAAAATTTTGAAAATAAATTTGTAACCGAAAATGAGGGGATTACCAGTGTTTTTTCCATCGTGGAATATATCAAGGAATTCAACCAGGCATTTAACAGCAATGATCCGGCGTTCTACCGCATCCCGGATTCAAGCACGGATATTGCCGATGCGTTTGAACTCGGCGATTCCGAAGTCCTGAACCGGATCATATCGCCGGATCACAGAGAAATTTGCGTCACGTTCAACACCGTCTGGAGTTCCAATGAGTCCGGTTATCTGCTGCACGCGGCGGCAACCGATTACCTGGAAAAAACGCTCGGGTCGGATTTTTCTTTTCACATCACCGGCCTGTCATCCCTTTACCTGACCATGGACAAACATCTTCAGGAAAGTCAGATTCGAAGCTTTTTTATCGCATTCACCATCATTTTCCTGATGATGATCGCCGTCTGCCGCAATCTCTGGCTGGCCATCCTGGCAATGATCCCAAATATCTTTCCCATTGCCGTCACACTGGGCATTATGGGCTGGTTCGGCATTCCGCTGGATGTGGCCACCACCATGATCGCCAGCGTCACCATCGGCATTGCCGTGGATGACACCATTCATTTTATCAGCTGGCTGAGGCGAAACAACGCCGCCAGCACGGACACGGCCGCGGCCATTGTCCAGACGTTTGCAGATGTGGGCAAACCGATTGTTATGACAACGTTTCTGCTCTTTTCCGGATTTATGGTACTGATGCTCGGCAGTATCATTCCCACCCGGATGTTCGGGATGCTGACGGCCTTTTCCATGGTATTTGCCCTGATCGGTGACCTCTTTGTACTGCCGCCCCTGATTCTGATATTAAAACCCAAACTTCCGCCATTGGAACGAAGGAACAATAACGGCTGACCGGAATTTCTCATGAAGAAAATTAAAAAGATCAGAAAAATATGATTTCATAAAATGATGACTTTCTGATAATTAAAAACTCGGACTCCCGCCACAGAGTGACAGGGGACCATAGCGCTCGAATCAGCGGGATTACGCTGGAATGAAACGGCAAATAAAAAATTGGATCCGTACAGGAGATCTTCTTTGGAAAAAAACTTAAAAACACAGGTGTTAATTATCGGCGGCGGCGCCACCGGCGCTGCGGTGGCGCGGGACTTGTCGCTCCGGGGTGTCAAATGCATCCTTGTTGAAAAAAAGGACATTAATGCCGGCGCGTCCGGCGCGAATCATGGACTGCTTCACAGCGGCGCCCGATACGTGTCCAACGATCCGGAGTCTGCAAAGGAATGCCGGGACGAAAACAAGATATTAAAACAACTGGCGCCGGATTGTGTGGAAGATACCGGCGGACTTTTTGTGGCCGTTGAAGGGGATGATGAAAAATTCATCGCCGACTTTCAAGGCTGTTGTGACCAATCCGGCCTCTTTTGCCGGCCGATGGATATCCAAGAGGCACGGGAAGTCGAACCGGCGCTGTCGGATAAAACCATTGCCGTATATGAGGTGGAAGACGCCTCCATTGACCCGTTCAAACTGGTTCTGGAAAACGTCACCGACGCCCAGAAACTCGGGTGCAAATTTCTGCGGCATTTAAAAGTCGTTGCCTTCCACAAAAACGGAAACGCCATAAAAACCGTCGACCTCGTCGACAAAACCACCGGAGAAACTGTTTCCATTGAGGCGGACATCGTCGTCAATGCCACCGGCGCCTGGGCCGGGCAGGTCGCGGCCCTGGCCGGCGCTCACATTGATCTGATTTACTCCAAAGGAACCCTCCTGATTACCCATACGCGGATCACCCAGCGTGTGGTCAACCGCCTTCGCCCACCGGGAGATGCCGATATCCTGGTCCCCGGCGGAACGGTTTCCATCATCGGGACCACATCCCTGCGCATGGATTCATTAGATGAGATCAAGCCGACCATTTCCGAGGTGGACCGGATCGTTGCCGAAGGGGCCTCCATGATGCCCGGCCTTGAAACCATCCGCTATATACGGGCCTACTCCGGGGTGCGGCCGCTGCTCGGCGGCAATGGAAAAGGTGATGACCGGTCCGTCTCCCGCGGTTTCGACCTGGTGGATCACGCCAGGGATGGAATTGAAAATTTTATCACCATCACCGGCGGAAAACTGACCACCGCCCGCCTGATGGCGGAAAAAACAGCGGATCTGGTCTGCAGCAGAATCGGCGTGTCCGCCCCCTGCCAGACGCGAAAAATCCCGCTGATATCCGCCCATGAAACCCGGTGGGCGGTTCCGGGATTTTCCCCGAGAAACTGGTTTTCAGGCCATGACCACGATGATTTGCTGCTCTGCGAGTGTGAAATGGTCCCGCAAAGCGCGATTGAAGAAATCGTCGGTTATTTTGACATTTTCGATAAACATGCGGACTTGAAAGGCATCGGGAAACGCAGCCGGATCGGCAAGGGATCCTGCCAGGGCAATTTCTGCAGCTTACGTATCGCCGCCTATCTCTATGACCGCGATCATCTCTCATCAAACCAGGGGGCCGCCGAGATTAAGTCTTTCATCAACGAACGATGGAAAGGTCAGCGCTGCCTGCTCTGGGACACCCCTGTGGTCCAGGCGGAACTGCAGGAAGCCATGCATTGCGGCTTCTTCGGCCTTGAGCTCAGCCCGAACGCTTCAACCTAACTTGAGCCAGAAATAATTTAACCATGGAAAGAAATTTAAGTGACTGACATTAAAACAACCCAAAGCAAATTGACGATCATCGGTACCGGCATGGCAGGGATGGCGGCGGCGTATTTCGCCTCAAAAAACAACATTGACACCACCCAGATCGGTGTAAACAGCGGAATTATCTATGCCAGCGGGTATATTGACCTGATGGGGGTGCATCCCATTGAAGACGGGAAAACTTGGGAAAATCCCTGGCAGGCCATTGAATCACTGGTCAGCGACATTCCGAATCACCCGTATGCCCGCCTGGACCAGCCGGGCATTGAACGTGCGATGGATCAATTCCTTGAATTCATGGATGAACTGGAGCGTCCTTTCATCATCCGCAAGAATCAAAACACGGAAGTGATCACGCCGGTGGGAATGGTTAAACAGACGTATGGTGTTCCCCGATCCATGTGGGCCGGCGCCGTGGCACTCAAGGAAAATCGCCCCTGCCTGATAGTCGATTTCTGGGGTCTGAAAGCTTTCAGCGCCAAACAGATCGCCGATATGCTGACGCCCCGGTGGCCACAAATCCGCTCACTGCGCATACCCTTTCCGGCAGTCGGTCCCTCGGCAGACCTTTACCCAGAACAGATGGCCCGATCGCTGGAGATTGAATCAAACCGCGTTCAGCTTGCCGAGGCCTTGAAACAAAGCCTCGGAGACGCGAAGACCTTGGGACTTCCCGCGGTTCTTGGAATTTACAAGCCTGAACAGATCCGGGAGCACCTGGAAGAACTGCTGGGCGTGGATATTTTTGAAATCCCGACCATCCCGCCCTCGGTTCCCGGCCTGCGCTTAAAAGAAGCCATGGAAACGTCAATCACCGCCCGGGGGATTCGGCTTTTACCTCAAAAACGGGTCTTGACGGCAGAACGTCAAAAAAGCGGACGTTTTGTATTGAGCGTCGGAGACCGGGCATCCGGGGAAATCCAGCATATTATTGAATCAGACGGCGTCATCCTGGCCGGGGGGCGTTTTCTGGGAATGGGTCTGCATGCCGGCCGGAAAGAAATCCGCGAGCCCCTGTTTGGCCTGCCGGTTTTTCAGCCTAAAGACCGTGCGCTCTGGCACCAGGCCAATTTTTTTGATCCCCGGGGCCACCTGATCAACCAGGCAGGTCTTGAAATTGATGATTCATTCCGGCCGACAGACCTTGCCGGCAAGGTGGTCTATGACAACCTTTTTGCCGCAGGCTCCATCCTGGCCCACCAGGACTGGATGCGACAAAAATGCGGCGCAGGTCTGGCCATTGCCACGGCGTACGGCGCGGTGGAGGCGTTTAAGAAAATGCTTTGATCTTTAAAGATTTTCAATTTCACCGCATCTACTGTGTC
>JAHECJ010000093.1 GCA_024641805.1 Desulfococcus sp. | reverse complement strand
TGCATGAACTTTTAAAAACGAGGACTATCGATAACTTCGTCAGCATTCTCCATTTTGGCGGCATTCCATATCTTGATAAAACCTTTTTTGCCTTATTTTGAAAAAATCTTCGGAATGCTATTGCAAGTTTCACATGGAAAGCAGATTTTAACTGTGAGGACCATTGGCAACTGATCCTGCTACAAAAATCTGGACACTCAGTTAAATAATTGTTTTCATTGTCAATATTTTATATTTTTTTGCTAAAATATAATGTTAAGTTTAGTGTTTTTCACTGGTCCGGCTTGAAATTATTTTTTCTGAATGAAAAAATTATGTTACCATTTCATGAAAAAACATATGAATGACTATGAAACCATCCGATAAAATCAACTTAAAATGCCCGGAATGCGGGGAACCGGTTCAGGCGCACTGGAAAATATGCCCGGTGTGCGAAACAACGCTGGCCCCTGCCAATTGTCAGTGTTGCGGCTCTCCGGTTAAGGGCAACTGGAAACGATGCCCGGAATGTGGGGGCCGATTAAGTTGCGCGGATTGCGGCCAGCGTTTATCAACGTCGGACATGACCTGCCTCAAATGCGGTTCCCGATCTGCTAAAGATGACTCTTCGGAGTCTGAATTTGTAGATCCGATAACCCATATAGAGTTTGTGTTCATTGACGGCGGAACGTTTATGATGGGTGACACTTTCGATGAGGGGGTTGAAAATGAGCTGCCGGTTCATGAGGTGGCGGTAAGTGCGTTTTACATGGCAAAATACCCTGTCACCCAGGCCCAGTGGCTTAGCGTCATGTCCGACAATCCCTCCACATTTAAAGGAGACAATCGCCCGGTGGAGAAAGTCTCCTGGATCGATGCCCAGTGTTTTATCCAGCAACTTTCTGATCTGGGGAAGGGGGAACGTCATATATATCGCCTTCCAACCGAGGCCGAGTGGGAATATGCAGCTCGCAGCAAAGGCAACGAAGAAAAATACGCAGGCGGTGAACAGATAGAATTCTTGGCCTGGTTTAATGAAAACAGCAACGGTAAAACGCATTCTGTAGGCGAGAAAAGGCCTAACGGATGCGGTCTTTTCGATATGTGCGGAAATGTGTGGGAATGGTGTCAGGATATATTTGATGAAAAGGCATACACCCGTCATTTCCAACAAAATCCCGTGATCACCGACGAAGGCACAAACCGGGTGATCCGCGGCGGGAGCTGGAACCTGGATGCCTGGAGCGCACGCTGTGCTCGGCGGCTGGCATTTCAGCAGGAATTATACGGACCGGGACTCGGCTTCCGGCTGGTCAGGGAAGCGGGTTTTTGAACGGATCTGTTTTTAGATGAAAACAAAAAAATTTGATTACCCCCGGATGTTTTCCTGGCTGATTTTTTAAATCCGGAGACAATTTGGGGCAGGTCAATGTTGTGGTTGCCGTGAATTAATCTTTATCGGGATTACACGATATCAAGTAATGCTCAGCGATAAGATTTATCCCGCCGATACCTTTCGATTTCAACTTTATTTTCCTTATCAGATATAAACATGAATTGCAGTTCATCATCGTTTATTGAAATCTTGGCATTAACAATTTCAGGAGAGATTTCTGGCGTTATCGTTTCCCGCATAATATTGGAATGCGTTATTTCTAACTTTATATTCTCGTTGTTGATCGTATAGTTTCCTTTAAAAGTTGCCCCCATATTATCAACACCGGTGAATGATCCATCCCTCCTTAGTTCAATCATTCCTTCGCCTTCAACACGTTGCCATCTTCCATAAATATCTGGATTTGAAATTGAAACGCATGAGAAAAACATCAAGGCAACTATTATTGGAGATATTCTATGATAAAATTTATTTTTTGTCCCTCGCATGAAATATCTCCCATGGGCATTAAATTTCTTCAAAAATATTTATGAATTCTATGGTTGCACAGTAATGTCCTCAAAATGAATCCAGTCCGGCCACTTTTTCATTTCGATGGCGAACTCGATCTCCCAGGAAAGCGCCATGCCTTTCCCCGATTCCATCAGATCTATGGAACATGGAGCATCTTTCGGTATCAGAACCTCTCCTTTTACCTGAATGGGTTCCTTTGCCGAGATCGTCTTTACCGCAAGAGGAAGTTCATGTCGATTTTCATACAGCCGGTGCTTAAGGTATTTTTTATTTGTGGAGGATCTAAAGAAGTCGATTATTTCATTCCCTCTCAGCGTCGCACTGACTCTCTCAATCTTAAAAGGGATATTGGCCTCAAAGGTGATAATGAAAGGGATTTTTTCTCCCGGGCTGACCTGGCGGGAACCAAGTCTAACTTCCGCCTTTTTGATTCTCTTATTTACAAGGGCGGTGTATGTTAAAAGAAAAAGCGCAATAAGGCTCAAAGTAATGAGAATGGTTCCTCCCCATCCATATAACCCGGCATATTCTCTTTCAGCAGAAAAAGTTTTCCAGACAAAATAAATCCCTATCAAGTTGAAAACAAAGCTAAAAGAAAAACAACCCGTTAAGTTTTTTGCCGATTGATTATATACGACCTCGTCGGGACCTCCCATTTCATTACCAAGAGGCATTTTTTTTTCTTTAAGAATCGTAATTTCTGATTTAACCGCAGTATCTTTTCCTTCTGAAAAGTGTACTGTAGTTTCAAGATACCATGTGACATCAAAAACTTGTCCCTTGTATGTCCGAGGCGAACCAGGGGCTATGATCTCAAACGGATAAATGTATTCTTCAGGCACCCATGACCCCTTGAACAGATTGATTTCCCCTTGTTTTTTTTCAATCGTTTTGGATATATTTTGCGCTTTTGAAAAACCCTTGCAATAAAGGAGAATAGCCAGTTCTGCGGCTTGGATTCTTTCGGCCACACTGACTTTTACTTGTCCTGAGATGGTTTCACCCCCCTCATAAATTTTATCTGGCTTGTTCAGAATGGTGCTTAATGTAATTGTCGCCATTCTTTCCTCCCTTTTTTTCTAACCAATGATTCTGCGTCTGAAATGAAGCGTGAAAGTATTTTTTCAAATTGTAGTTTTGACGCAAGTCACTTAATTTAGAATGATATTACAACATATACGCTCAATATACAAATTTTTTGATAGATATCACAGATAGTAGACTGGTGACAAAACCTTCAGTATTGCGGGAATTTTTAAAAGCGCGGACTCTCGATAAAAAGTGGGGTATCTTTGGTTTTGGGGCATACACAAGATCTGGGGAAGAGGTTTAATTTTCAAATCACTATTGCATGGTGCAATGGGATGCGGATTTTAATGGTAAGCACTGTTGGCAATCATTCTGCAGCTTGAATCGAAAAGTTTCAGGCCGGCTTTACAGCTTCTTTTATTTTTTCTTTGGCATCGAACATTGAGCGGTCGGCAAGAGCAAGAAGACCTGTCACATCGACAGCATCATCAGGAAAAGTTGCAATGCCGAAGCTCGCGCTCAGACTTACATGATGGCCATGGTTGACAAGGTAAACCATCTGCTTGATCTTTGAACTTATTTCCTCGGCTTTTCTCTGTGCCCGCGCCTTGTCAAACCCCTGCAGTACCACAACGAACTCATCCCCTCCATAAGCCACACCAAAAGCGGGTTCGATGAGGCACTCCCGGATGGTTCTGGCGACTTCCTGGATGGCTTGGCTGCCTTTGAGATGGCCGTAAAAATCCACAACTCGTTTGAAATAGTCAATGTCCATAAAAATAAGGGAAAATGAATTTCTGGTCTCCTCGGCCGTTCTGATGAGGCTGCCGAGCATCCTGTAGAGATGCCGCGTATTATAAAGACCAGTCAAATCGTCGTGGATTGCCAGATTTTGAATTTCTCGATAGCGGCGCATGTTTTCGACTGCGATGGCTGCATAATCTGCAATGATGGAAAGAAGAGGGATCGGATCACCTTTAAGATTCTTGGGATTAACCACTTCAATGACTCCAACGGTTCTTCTGCCGAAAACCAGAGGTACGCAGATGATGGATCTGGTGGAGCATCCTGAGATTTGATCCACCTGGCTTGAAAAAAACTCACATTTTGCTACATCCTCGATGATTTGGGGCTTTTGTTCCAGAGCCACTTTTCCTGCAATCCCTTGTCCCAGTCGCAACCGTACCTCCCTGACCTTATTGAGGTCAAGGTTAACACTCACCTCAAAATGAAGTTCTCCAGAGGCTTGATCTAATAAGAGCAATGACCAGTCCTCAGCAGGAAGTAGTTCAGAAATTTTATTGAGGATCTGGCTGAAAAGTTCTTCAGAGTTCAGTTCAGAAGTCAGGGCTTTCGCCAGTTCCATGCATGATAGTAATTCACGGGGGGTCAATGTGTTGAGGCCTACCATAAAGTCATCCAGATCAAATGGAGAAGAATGAGGTGAACGGATAAAGATTTTCTTTTCACGACTTGATGTATCTCAAGAATCAACCTGTATGTCAAGTTATTACCGGCGCTTTTTGTCCAGGGTACAGGGGGTGTTTTCGGGGGAGCAGTCGCCTATGCCGGATAAATCTGCGATGTCTATGCGATCCGGAAAATCCGAATCATTTTCACTGATTTCAGTTACACCTGCCCGGCATGCACCAAGGTTTTTTATTGCACCCGGATTTCAGTATGTGGAAGTTCGGCATAATCATCTTCATAGATTAGCTCAGGGACATACTGAATTGTGAGCATTGTCGATCTTTTTATCACTATTGCAGTAATTTTAAGAATCGCACACTTTCGATACCTTTACGTAACACTTCATTTTTCTCAATTATCATTATTGACCTATTTGTCGGGTTGCTCAAAACAAAACTGTGTGGCAGGCGCAATCGTTTTGCAGACACAAAACAAAATATTCATGAGCGTTTTTGCGTCAGGATGCTGTATGCTTCCTGGATTTCAACAAACTTCTTTTGGGCCAGTTCCTGAAATTCTTCCCCGAGGTGCACTACCTTGTCCGGGTGGTACTGCTGCGCTGCCATCCGGTAGGCGGCCTGTATCTCTTCAAAAGAAGCCCCCGGCTTTACCCCCAGGATTTGATAAGGGGTTCTGGAAGCGGTCGGGCCTTTTGCGGTTTTATGTTTATCAAAATTCTCCTGGTTGGATGAAGTCTCAGAGCGTGCGCCTGATTTATCTTTGCTGTTTTTAAAAAACAACCGGCTGAGCCCTGCCAGAAACCCGGGCATTCTTTTGTAACGAAGATAATAAACAAGCAGCCCCAACAGAAAAGTATCATCCAGCCAGCCGAGTACTGGAATCATATCCGGTATTCCGTCAATCGGACTGAGAATATAAATCATCGCCAATACAATGATCACGATCATCCAAAAAACATTCATTTTAGTTTTTCCCGTCCCAGGACCGCCTGATATCTGTACGCTGTTTCAAGATTACAGGTTTGTCTTAAAAAACCTATGATCTTAATGTCGCCGTTAATCGAAGAGGATTCAACAAAAGATTCAGTGCCGCGACAATGGAAGTGCAGACAACATCCCCGGCTCCCAAGGTCACAGCGGACGCGCCCTCCTCCAGGATCACGGCAATTCCCAGTGCTGATGCTTTCAGCATCAACCGGTCGTTTCTGCCGTTCCCGATGCTCACCGTATGTTCAGCCCCAAGGGACTCTACATAATTCAGTTTTCCTTCGGGTTGATCTTTTTCGGGAAGAATACTCAGCGTACAGTCAATACCGCTTAGGCCTGTTTTGGCCTTTCCGAATGTATCCGCTGTCAGGATATGCAAGGCCAGGTGCTGAGCCAGTATGGTTAATGCTTCCCGAACTCCTGCAATCAGATTTCCGTCAATGGCAAGGGTGCCGTTATAATCCATCACCAAATATTTTAAATCCAATTCACCGTAACCCGGAATCGATAAATTCATAATTTTCATCTCCAGTTAATAAAATTCACTATGATTATTGTACATTGGATTCATCAAAATTAACAGGTACGCGCAGTTAAAAGTCATATGGGGTTCTCCGTTTTGGGGGAGAGGATTCATATGGTATTGCAGCTGATTGAATTTTTCTTGTCATACTCTCTGAAATTTCTTGACAATTCGACCGGGCAAAGTTTAATACCTGACATTATGAGAATATGCCCATAAATTACGCTGGATTTTCGTCCGCCGCTTCAGGGGCTCAAAGAGAAATGATGCATGTTTACACGCTTAAGGATATGATAAATTATTTTGTAATGTTCGTCATGTTTAAATTTACGGTATAAACAAAAAATAAGGCGGAATCACCGCATCACCGCCCAAAGAAAGGAGACAAAATGAAAAAAGTAGCAGTCGTCGCCTGCGGCGCATACATGGATAATGGTTACGGTTGCCCCGGAGAGTGGCGCTGCCTCAAAGCAGCGGCCATGGGAGATGGTCTATTTGAAGAAGAATCTTCGGTCCTGGCATTTGTCAAATGCACCTGTCCTGGCAGGCCAACTGTTCCAAATATCGGAATGGCAATCAAGGCACTGGAAATGAAGCCGGATGCCATTCATTTAAGTTCGTGCATGGTCAACGCCAAACCCGGCTGCCCATATTCCACCCCTGAAGAAATGGCAAAAAGCATTGAAGACAAAACAGGCATCAAGGTCATCATGGGCACCCATGATTACAAATAACGTACCGCCCGCATGAACATGTGATGATTTGAAAACCCGGTTGTTATAACGATTGCCAAAGGCAAAATCCATTCAATAATCCCCTGCATACTATGGATCAAATACGGAGGAAGGCATGCCTATTTATGAATATTTATGCCAGGATTGCGGAGAAACTGATGAAATTCTTGTTTCAAAATCAGCAGATAACGTTCAATGCACCCGTTGCGGCAGCGTGAATATTAAAAAACTTTTTTCAGCCCATTCATCGATGTCCGGAAGGGCCAGGAACAATTTTCCCGGGGTTGGGGACACCGCCTGCTGCGGTTCATCCCCCGCTTCCGCACACGCATCAAGCCGATGCGCCGGCCCAGGAAGCTGCTGCGGAAAAACGTGAAACGCATACAGATTCAAACAGTGCGCTCTATTTTGGAAGATAAAAGAAAGGGACGAATCAGGGCGGGAATCAAAATTCCGGGCTTTAACCGACTGGAACAGAACAAATCTGAATGGAGATCCCCCCGCATAAAACCATCCGGGTAAGCCGCTAACACCTGGCCCACCCGGATGGTTTATTTCTTACGGGAAGATAAGGGAATACAATGCAATGGTTCGTTTCACACAACCTTAAAAAACACCCAGCGGCCTGCGAAAGGTCATTCTGGCGGGTTCTACCATCATCAGCTTGTATGCTTCGCCGACATTATCACCGAGAGCGGAAAACGGCAGTGAAACAATAAAAAAAGCAGTTCCTGTCACCAGCGAAACAAACTGCAGAGGCCTGACCACGACACAATCCACTGCCATAACTCCGGCGCAATTATCAACCGGATATTTCAAACTTTTGGCAACAGCTGAAGATCCGAACGGGATTCCCAGTAAAGATACAGCCAGTAAAAGAATCATTATTTTTTTTCGTCCGGTCATGTCCAACCT
>JAHECJ010000092.1 GCA_024641805.1 Desulfococcus sp. | reverse complement strand
AAAAAGTAACGCCCGAAAAGAAACGGTAGAGCCGGTCTCGGTTAGGGGACTATTAAATAAAGATATCCCGGTAACGCACTTTATTTCGATGCGTTACCGGGATATCTGAAAAAATCCATCGGCTGAACGAACTGCCTGAAAGCGTTATTCAAACTTTCCGTCGTTTAACTTTTGCTCGATTATATCGACCTGTTTTTGCATTTCGCCCTTTTCCTTTAATTCCTTTTCCACCGCGTTGATAGAATGGATCACGGTGGCATGGTATCGATTAAAGTTCTTGCCGATGGACTGAATTGTCTGGCTGGTGTGCCGGCGGGACAGAAAAATGGCAATCTGCCTCGGTCGGACATGAGATTGTTTCCGGGATTTGGAAATCATATCTTTAGCGGTGATTCCGAATTCACGGCATACCACATTTTTGATTACATCAATGGTGATGCTTTTCTGAGTTGAAATTATATTTTTAACAATACTCTCGGCCAAAGCCAGATCAACCGGTATGCCAAGCAGACAGGATTTCGTGGTGACCCCAATCAGACCACTTTCCAGAACTCTTACGTTTTGCTTTAATTCACTGGCCATAAACTCAATGACTTCACTCGGCACCCGAAGGGCCTTGTCCCTGGCCTTATGACGAAGTATTTTTACCCGGGTCCGGAAATCCGGCGGTTCAATCTCGGAGACCAGGCTAAGGGCAATGCGGGATTTCAGCTGCTCACTCATTTTCGGTATCTTTGCCAGCGGGATACAACTGGAATAAATTATTTTTTTACCGGTTTCATTCAAATAATCCAGTGTTAACGCCAGTTCCTCCTGGGTTCTTGTTCGTCCGGACAGCACATGAATATCTTCCAGTAAAAGCACATCACAGCAGGATCTGTATTTCTTTTTAAAATCGCCAATGGAATTTCTTTTAAACGCCAGGACCATCTCGTTGGTAAAATCCTCGGCCGTGATATAGAAAACCCGCTCATTGGGTAAGGCGGAAAGAATCTGGTGACCGGCAGCCTGGGATAAATGACTCTTTCCCATTCCCGGCGGTGAAAACAAAAACAATGAATTCTGTGACGGATTTTTCTGGGAAGCCAGTGAAAGCGCCGCCATATAAGCAAAGTCATTGTTTTTACCGACAACGAACTGATCAAATGTAAAATCCCGTCTGAGCAGTCTCCCGTTTTTTGGCCGGACATCTACTTGCGGGAGAGTGAGTTGGACATCGTTATCTTCAGTTTTTCTGATCACCGGTCTTGCGCTTCCACCATTTTGCCGAGATGTCTCCATCAAAAAATTGTATCCATCCCCGGCGATCCGGTCCAGTTCACTTTTTATCAAGGCGCCAAAATTCTCTAAAATACGTTTTTTTAAAAAATTATTCGGACAGGTCAGCACGATATTTTTACCGGTTGATTTTATAAAATGGACCGGTTCAATCCACATTTGATAAACATGGGAGGGGATGCTTTCTTTT
Source organism: Desulfococcus sp. (assembly GCA_024641805.1). Classification (GTDB taxonomy): domain Bacteria; phylum Desulfobacterota; class Desulfobacteria; order Desulfobacterales; family Desulfosalsimonadaceae; genus SURF-3. The sequence continues at coordinate 6,144 of JAHECJ010000092.1, read as the reverse complement.
ATCGTACCTTTTACTTTTTGCCAGATTTTTTCCATTGATGCTTCTTCCTTGCCGGGATAGGCGTGAAAATGTGTTAAAATACTACTTGTTGCAGTCAATAAAATCGGTTACAAAAGAACTACAAAAAAACAAAATTAAAAAACCATTTCGTTATGCATTCAAATGGAAGGACAATAAATATTGTTTTGATTTTTTTTTGGGATTGCGCTGATGGATCAAGAAATCATCAGCAGGGAATTGATGACACTTATAAATTATATTCACCCTTCCGTCAAATTTTGTTTTTAGCGATATTTCTTTTTTTATTATCCACTTTTAAACAATATATATTTGTAATTGTCTAAGCAGGTTAGATTTTCATCTTAGTACAACTATGTAAAACTTCTAATGATTCTTTCATTTTTAATATCATCAGCAATATTAAGACGATTAGCGATACTTATGCATTTTCACGGCGATCCATTATCTTTGAAAATTTTCCATTTTCTTAAAATTTCATCGTTTTTTACAAAAATTCGACAATTTGATGACATTACTGTTTCATTATTTTTCCCCTGGTTTTATTTAGCCAATAATTCGGATCGTTGCATGAATATACAAATAACGGATCATAATTTCAGGAATTTAATTTTTGGATTATGTGTGACTGCATGCCCATCACCGTCAAAAGATTACGAAAATGCGCGAAAACAGACTGAATTTCTTTAAACGAACCTGACTTGAAAGGGAACCGACTCATGGCAAAAGTTACGATCGGCCTTGAAAACCTGATTGCCGAGCCCTACGGGGAATTGGACGGACAGCGGATTGGTCTGTTGAGCAACCCGGCGTCTGTGAACCGCCGTTATCAGCACGCCAGAGATCTGCTGCACAAAAAATTTCCTGGTCAGCTGACAGCGCTGTTTTCTCCCCAGCACGGCTTTTTTGCAGAAAAACAGGATAACATGATTGAATCAAATGATTTTGTGGATGACAAACTGGGGATACCCGTTTTCAGCCTTTACGGCAAAACCCGGATTCCCAATCCGAAAATGCTTGATCTGATTGATGTGCTCATCATCGACCTTCTGGATGTCGGTACACGGGTATATACCTTTACGTCCACCCTGTCATATTGCCTTGAAACGGCAGCAAAACTGAATAAGCGGGTAATTGTTCTCGACCGGCCGAATCCGGTCAATGGGGTTCAAATTGAAGGAAACTGCCTGACCATGAACATGTCGTCATTTGTTGGGCGTTTCCCGATTCCCATGCGACACGGCCTGACCATGGGAGAATATGCCGCATACATCAACCAGACCTACAACATCAATTGCCGCCTGACCATCATTCCAATGAAAGGATGGCGCCGGGAGATGTATTATCAGGACACCGGTCTTCCCTGGGTACTGCCGTCTCCGAACCTTCCCACGCCGGCTTCTGCCGCGGTATACCCAGGTCAAGTCATCTGGGAGGGGACTAATATTTCCGAAGGCCGGGGAACCGCCTTGCCATTTGAGCAATTCGGTGCGCCGTTTATCGATATTGATAAAATCCTCTCTTTTGTAAAGGGTCCGCAAATCCCGGGGGGACTGCTCCGGCCGGTGGCATTTGAGCCTACATCCAACAAATGGGCCGGGCAGGTCTGCAAAGGTTTCCAGATCCACATCACAAATCCCTATCAATTTGAACCGTACCTGACATCTTTACATCTGCTCCAGGCCATCATTTACCATCATAAAGATCAGTTTCAGTGGAAGTCTCCCCCCTATGAGTACGAATGGGAACGGCTGCCGTTTGATTTGATTGTCGGCAATGAAAATATCCGGAAGCAAATCGAAAAGCTTGACGATCTTAGGTTGATCCGGGATAGCTGGCAGGATGCGCTGGACGAGTACCTTGTATCCGCCCGAAAACTCCATTTATATAAATAAAGGATGCGATGAATTGAAACCGGAAGACTGTCAATGGATACGCAAACAATTTAAAAATAACAAGGTCTGGGTGGCCGCCGATCCGGAAGGCAACCCGCTGATTCAAAATAATAAAATCTTGATAAAATATCAGCTCGACCAGGAGCACGAATACTGGGTAAAACCGGAAACCGTTCATGAAATCCATCCCAACGATTCAAAACAGGAAAAGCCCCCTGCCACTCTAAAATCAAAGAGCCGCCCGACCAAGAAAAAAGAAGATAAACAAGCCGCGCCACCCGGCGAGGAAAAAAATGCCATTACAATTTATACCGACGGTGCGTCATCCGGCAATCCCGGTCCTTCGGGCATCGGCGTATTCATGCGGTATGGAAGCCACGAAAAGGAAATATCGAGATACATCGGGGACTCAACCAATAATATCGCGGAGCTGACGGCGATAGAAATCGCATTGAAGGAACTCAAACGGACGGACCTGCCCATTCGAATTTATACGGACAGCAGTTATGCCTGCGGACTGCTGATCAATGGCTGGAAAGCCAGAAAAAATATATCACTGGTCAATTCAATCAAAGCACTGATGGCTCGATTTAAGGATTTGAAAATAATCAAAGTCAAGGGACACAGCGGTATCAGCGGCAACGAAAGGGCGGACCAGCTGGCGACATCGGCAATAACAGATCAAACTGATTCTTCATGACAAAAAAGCCCCGCGATATTTGGTACCGCAGGGCTTTTAAAAAATCTATACTAAATAAATGACAAGGCGTTTATTTTGTTTTCAATGCCTCAATTTCTTTTTTCAGATCTTCGTTTTCTTTTTTGAATTTATCCATATCAGAATCCGCACCCGGTCCTGCTACACTGTTTTCACCCTGCCAGGTGTCTTTCAATTCATCAAAACCCAGATAAAGCGCCAGGCATCCACCAAGCAACAGCATACCGGGAATTGCTCCCGCAAGAAGCTGCAAAAATGCATCAAACCAGATTGCCAATCCAATCACACCGATCACGGCTGCTATTGCGCCGCCTATTAACGTCTTCATAAAGCCAACCCCTCCTTCTTCTTAATAATTCATTATCTTAATAATTTGGATGCCTTAGGATCTTTTTAATTTCAATATTTCATCTAAATTGTCTAACATACCCTTTTTTTTAAAGCAAGGTAAAATTTCTCAATTTTTTTTTCAGTATCGATTATGTAGAAATTTTTGATTTCATGAGCTTTTATAGAGAAAATTTATAATGCACTTGCAAAAAAAACCATTCCTTGGTATTTTTAAACAAAATTTTGCTTGAAAAAAGGATTAGCGGCGCACTCCTGGTGCGCCGTAATCGTTAGATCGCATCATTAGAAAATTATTTTAATTTTCTTGCCAACAGAATTAAAAATGATTTGCGGGTAAAAATGAAAAAACTATTCAACCAGTGGATTAATTATCTGATATCCGGGACACACAATCATTTCGCATGTTATCTGCCGAAAAACACCGGACTTATTTCCCGAATGATCCTAAATTTATTTTTTATCAATATTAAACTCCCACCCACCCACCTCAAAACCATTCAGGAGCTTGAAAACAAAGGGATTGTGGTCCTGGTCAATAAATATAAAAGTTATTTTGAATATTTATTCTATCACCTGCGATATCAGCGCGATGGAATTTTACAACCCCGTATCGGACTGGATTACCGGTTCTTTTTGTGGCAGCCCGTCTTCCGATTTATTAAAATTTTATTGTCCTACGCGGACCATTTTTTTAAGCACTTTTCACTCCAGAACCCTTACACAAGCGGATTTATTGAGGAAAAACTAATCTCCGGTGAAACTGCGCTGCTTTCCCTGGTTGAAAAAAAAGGATTTTATCGGCGATTTGTAAAATCAAAAACAGATCCCCTGCATTATCTGATAGAAATCCAGAAAAAAACCGAAAAATCAATTATATTTCTACCCCATCTCATGTTTTTCAGCCGGGCACCGCGAACTACCCAGCTGACCATTATTGATATGCTTTTCGGGACGCAGGAAAATCCGGGCAGAATCCGCAGACTGGCGGCGTTGTTTAAAAACTCCAGAAAAATTTTTATTGAAACTTCCGATCCCGTTATTTTGAATAAATTTTTAAATCGTCCGGAAATCAAAAAGTTAAATTCAAAAGATCAGGCAGTCGCCCTGCGCCGTTATCTCTTGACCCAGATCAATGAACACCGTCAGACCATCACGGGTCCAATTTTAAAATCGAGACTCGAAATTCAGGAAGAAATGCTGACCAATCCGAAAGTGCAGGAAATTATCACCAACTATGCCCAGAGCCAGCAGGTCTCCATCTACCAGGCCCATAAGCAGGCCGGCGATTTTCTGGATGAAATCGCCGCAAATTACAATCCTAAAATCATCCGGATGTATGACATCACCCTGCGGTGGATGTTTAAAAACATATTTGAAGGAATGGTCATCGATTATGAAGGTCTTGAGAGAGTGAAACGGGTATCCAAAAAAGGACCCTTAATCCTTGTGCCGTGCCATAAAAGTCATCTGGACTATCTGATTCTGTCCTACGTATTCTTCAACAACAATATGCCCTGCCCATTGATCGCAGCCGGAAAAAATCTTTCATTCTGGCCCCTGGGCCCCATCTTCAGGGGCGGTGGTGCTTTCTTCCTCCGGCGGACGTTTAAGGGAGAGGTGTTGTATCCCAAAATCTTTGCCGCGTACATCAAAAAAGTTCTGGAGGAAGGATTTCATATTGAATTCTTTGTTGAAGGCGGCAGAAGCAGAACCGGCAAGCTGCTGACGCCCAAGCTCGGCCTCCTTTCCCTGCTGATGGACGCCTATACCGAAAACAACTGGAATGATATGACTTTTGTTCCCATTTACATCGGATATGACCGGGTACTGGAGGAAAAAGCGTATATCAATGAAATTGAAGGCGGGAAAAAAACACCGGAAAACTTAAAAAACGTCATAAAGGCCAGAAAGTTTTTAAAGAAAAAATACGGTAAAATCTATCTGAACTTTCACGAACCGTTTTCATTAAAGGAATACCTGCGCCACTGTGATGACCAATATTCAAAACCTGCGGCTGCGAGTGCCAAAACAGTATATTCCGAATTCGGCAAAAAACTGATTGGCGCGATCAATCAGGTCGCCCTGATTACTCCTCATGCCGTCATCGCCAGTACGATATTAAACTGCGGCCAAAAACGCTTCTATGCCAATCAGCTGATGGCAAACGTGGACACCTACCTGACGTATCTCCTGGCCCAGGATGCCTACCTGGCGGATACTTTCATCATAGACCGCAGCAAGACGTTTAACCAGGTTCTTGAATCATTTGTACAAAATAAAATGATTGAAAAAAGCACCTCTGAATTTTCCACTTCCGCCATTGCCAACCCGCTGTTCAAAATCAGTGAATCCAAACGTCCCAGTCTTGACTATTACAAAAACAACGGGATCATTGCATTTATTCCCGCCGCATATACGGCGCTTGCCATATTAAAAGCCGATGCATTTCAGTTTTCATCCGTGGATATTCATGTCAGTTATAAGTTTCTTCAGGAATTGTTTGAAAATGAATTCATTTTCGATCCGGATCAGCCGGTGGAATACCTGGTGCGGAAAAATCTCAAGGCATTTATTGATGATGCCATCATTATGCCTCACCCGACCCTGCCGGACACCTACAATCTGACATCCGTCGGGTATAGGAAACTGAATCTGTTTGCAGCGTTTCTTGTACCCTATTTTGAATCATACTGGATCGTGTTGAATTTCTACATCAAATACACCAAACAGTCCATCTTTGAAACCAAGGACTATATTAAAAAAATTCAGTCGCTGGGCAACCGGATGTACAAACGCAAAGAAGTGGAACGCATCGAAGCGCTCTCCAAGGTGAATTATAAAAATGCGGTGACATTCTTCACCAGCCACGGTCTGACCGAGGCTGAAAAAGACAAGGACCAGATCGAATTTTATTCTGAAGTGATCCAGCGGTATCGCCGTTTCCTTCCGCATTAGTAACTGCAAACTTAATTATAACTTTAGATAAAACCATCAATAATGAAAGCGCTCATTCTGGCAGCCGGTTACGGCACCCGACTTCAGCCGCACACGGACCATATCCCCAAGCCTCTATTCCCCATTGACGGTCGCCCCTTAATTGACCTGACCATCCGCCGGCTGATTAAAATGGGCATCGCCGGTATTGTCATCAATGTTCATCAC
>JAHECJ010000091.1 GCA_024641805.1 Desulfococcus sp. | reverse complement strand
ACCAGACCAATGAGCTCACGTATGCTATGCTGGAGGTCATTGATGAGATGAGTCCGATTTTAGAACCTAAACCCAATGTCCGCATGCACCGGAATACACCGGATCCGCTGTTGGATAAAATGGTGGACATGGTGGCTTCCAGCCAGGGAGCGCCTTTTTTAATCAATTTTGATGAACGGTCCATGGCCGGAATGATGCGGGAGGCCAAAAAAGCCGGTATTGAACACCTGATTAATAAGGACAATGTACATGAATACGCCCCGGTGGGCTGCCTTGAAAATACCATGGTAGGGAATGACCGCTCCGGAACGGTGGATAATAATCTTAATTTATTAAAAGCCGTGGAACTGGCCATGACCGACGGAAAGGACATGATTGCCTTTGTCGATCCGATGACGTTTAAAAAAGAAAAAATTCGCCAGGACGGTCCGGAAACCGGGGAAGCGACCCAGTTTAAAACCTGGGAGGAGTTCTGGGAAGCGTATCAACGGCAGAACGCCTACATTATCAAAAAATGTGTGGATCTGTACGAAAAATCAGAATCGATCCGGGCCAGATTTTTGCAAACCCCTTACCTGTCATGCCTGGTCAAAGGGTGTGCGGAAAAAGGACGCGATGTTACCCAGGGTGGCGCGGAGATCGCCTTTGTGACACTGGAGGCGGTCACTTTCGCGACTACCGTGGATGCCCTGCTGGCCATCAAATACCTGGTGTTTGATGAAAAAAAATGCACCATGAAAGAACTGATCCAGGCATTAAAAGACAACTGGGAAGGCCATAACGTGCTCCAGGCGCTGGCAAAGAATCGCGCGCCCAAGTATGGGCGGGATGATGATGCGGCAGACAAGATGGCCGGACAGGTGATGGAACTCTGGACTGAAGAAAGCTGGAAGCACCGGACCATTTCCACGAATCGTCAGTTCCGGCCGGGAATGCTGAGCTGGAATTACTGGGCTGGAGACGGATATGTCATGGCAGCCAGTGCGGATGGCCGCAAAAAAGGACAGTTTTTGTCCAATGCCATCTGTCCGTCAAACGGAGCGGACATCAACGGGCCGACGGCCAATGCCAATTCCGTGGGCAAGGCCCTGGGAGGCAAGGACAAGAGCCATGGGGACTGGGAAGATTACATGAACAGCCTTCCCAATGGCGCCAGCCACACCATCACGTTTAATCCGGCAATCATCAAAGACCCGGAACACCGGGATAAGTTCAAGGCGTTTCTGAAAGGGTATGCGCAAAACGGCGGGACCTGCCTGCAGGTGAACATGCTGGATCCGGATATGCTGAAAGATGCCCAGAAACACCCTCAGGATTATCGGCATCTGCTGGTTCGGATTACCGGGTACAACGCGTATTTTACATCCGTGGGCAAGGAACTGCAGAATGAGGTGATTGCGCGGCTGAGTCATGAGCGGTTCTAAAAGGATTCCAGGTGTCAGGCGCAGAAAAATTTATTCTGAAACTTGATAACCAGATAATTATATGCGGAATCAATGTGTGAAATGGATACAGTGAATGAGCAAAACCGCTTCAACGAATACTGCCACCATCCTTGAAATTGTGAGGATGTCCACCGAAGACGGGCCGGGCATACGAACAACGGTATTTTTCAAGGGGTGTACCCTTAACTGCGCATGGTGCCATAATCCCGAAAGCATATCCATCCATCCGCAGCTGCAGTGGGTGGGCAGCCGGTGTATCGGGTGCAAAACATGCCTGTCAGTGTGCCGGGAAAATGCGCTGACGCTGTCGGAAGCCGGTATGCAGATTAACCGGGCCTGCTGTACCGGGTGTGGTGAATGCGCCGAAGAATGTCCGGGAACCGCCCTGGAACTGATGGGAAAGAATTGGCTGATGGATGATCTGGTTGTAGAAGTGATCAAGGACCGGGCCTACTTTGGCACCTCCGGAGGCGGGGTGACCATCTCCGGCGGTGAACCGACAATGCAGGCCGGGTTTGCGTCGATGTTTTTAAAATCGCTCAGGGAAAGGGGTCTGCATACGGCGCTGGATACTTGCGGGCAGTGCAGCCGCGGAGCTCTGGAAAAAGTGCTGCCCTATGCGGCCATGGTGCTGTTCGATATCAAATTAATCGATCCCGGGGACCATAAAAAGTTTACCGGTCATGACAATCGACGGATTATGGATAATCTCTTGTTTGTGGCTGATTATATCCGGTCCCATGTGTATCCTTCCGAAATGTGGATCCGAACCCCCATCATACCGGGGGCCACGGCAACTTCGGAAAATATAAGCGGTATCGGACAATTCATTGCGAGTCACCTGGGCGGCGTGGTTTCCCGCTGGGAACTGTGTGCGTTTAACAATCTGTGCCGAGATAAATACCGGCGGCTGGATCAGCCGTGGGCATTTGCCGATGAAAATCTGATTTCAAAATCATTTATAGATGAACTGACGGAAACGGCTAAACATTCCGGTGCAAACCCGGACATTATTTTTGCAACCGGAGCCACCCGTCTGGAAACCTTGGAAACACAAGAAAAACAGGAATCCCAACAGGAGGTCGGCGGTGAAATATAATCTTACAGAATTTGATGAACAGGCCATTGAAGCGTTTGCCCCGGCTGAAAAAATCGGATTGGTGGCATCAATCTCACCGGAAGGATTGCCCCATATCACGCTGATTACATCCATTGGCGCGGCAGGCCCGAAGCAGGTCATCTTAGGGGAATTCTGCAAAGGGAGCAGCAAGTCGCAGATCCGGAAGAATCCGAAGGTCGGGTTTCTGGTGATGACCATGGACCGAAAAATGTGGCGGGGACATGCAAAATGGACGCATCTTCGCCAGGAAGGGCCGGAGTATGAAAAGTATAATGACCTGCCCATGTTCCGGTACAACGCGTACTTCGGGATCAACACGGTTCATTACTTGGATTTGGTGGATCTTAAGGGGCCGGACGGACTGCCGCTGCCCAAAATCATTCTTTCCGCCCTCATGACCAAAATCGCCAAGAGCGGTGTGCCATCCGGATCTACGGACCGCATCCTCACGGCATTTGGTGAAAATCTGTTCAATCGGCTCGATGCATTGAAATTTATCGCCTATATCCGGAAAGACGGGTATCCGGAAATTGTGCCGCTCCTCCAGTGCCAGGCGGCCGACAGCCGGCGTCTGGCATTTTCCACCATGGCGTACGGCGAAGAACTGGAAAAAATTGCATCCGGCCAGACGGTGGCGGTATTCGGCCTCACCATGAAAATGGAGGATGTGGTGGTCCGGGGAACATTCGGGGCAGTATCACGGTCACGGGGGATTCGGACCGGAACCGTTGATATCGAATGGGTGTATAATTCCATGCCGCCCTGCCACGGGCAGATTTATCCGCCGGTTGCGCTTTCACCGGTAACGGAATTTTCCGATTTCTAAATTTACAGCTTCGTCATCCACCCTTTTCCCTGCAGCTTTATGCCGGTTTCCATGGATTTAAGGAATGTGGACCGGAACATATCGCTCATCAGGGTTTTTTTGACCGGCGGAAGCTTGAGAAACGCGCCGATAAACCCTCGCATAAAAGCCTGGGAAAAACTGTTCGGGTTGTCGAGAATCTGGTTCTGAAGGGTTCCCCGTTCCAGAGTCTGCAGCACCACTCGTTCAAACGTGGTTTCCGGATGGATCACTCTTTGTTTCCGTTTAATTAAAGACAGCGCAAAGGGTTTGCAGGAAAGGGAGCAGACCCCGCATCCGATGCAGATTCCTTTGTCTATGACCGGTTTCATCTTTTTCTTTCTCTTTTCCTGTTTCGGGAATTCGTCTCCGGAATCTTCAACGATTTTCATTTCTATTGCGCCGATAGGGCAGGCCTTGGCGCATTTGCCGCAGCCGATGCACTCAGCATATTCCACATTTGCGATAAAGCTGGATGTGACGACCACGTTGGAATATCCGTGAATGTTCAGGCCCCGCAGGACGTTGCAGCAGCATCCGCAGCAGTGGCACATGAACGTAACGTTGTTCTGAACATTGTCGGCGTTCATAACCAGTCCCAGGTCCCTTGACCGGTCCAGGTTGTCCAGCATCTGTTCCCGGCTTACCTCTTTTGCCAGATTATTTCGAATCAGGTAATCGGCGGCATACCCGAATGCCGCGCAATTGTCCATGGGTGAGTCGCAATGCTTTTCATTGACGTGCGACTTTTCATGACGGCAGGAACATATGCCCAGTGAAAATTTGTCGTTTGAACGGACAATGGAAGCGGCTTTTTCATAGTCTAAAATTTCTACATAACTTGACGGCCGGATGCTGTCGTCATGAGGAACCGTCCGCATCAGGGACACCTGCTGACCCCTGGCGAAGTTTGCCTTGTACATACCGCCTTCAGACATGTACTTATGAAAAAGTTCCGCCCATCCCTTGGAGTCCAGGTTCTTTCCGGTCCGCATCATGGTAAACTCGAAAATACCGATAATCATGGGCGACGGCATAAAATGCCGGACGCCGTCAATATCCAGATCAATCACCAGTCCTTTTTCGCAAAGCTGGTCAAGAATCTGCTCCAGAACAGCGCGGTTAATTTTCGTGGTTTTGTGGATGCGGTCTAATGAAGACATGGAATAGGGCATTTTGATAATGACTTCCGCCTCTTTTTCCGAATACAGCGATTTCAGGATATTAAAAAACGCATCATTCCAAGGCGCTTTTATAGTTAAGTTATCAATTTTATTGCCGAGCTTTTTATAAAGATCCTTACCGGCCATGTGTCCCATAATGGAATCTCCTTCTTAGAGATTTAAATTTATCAACAGGGTGTTGATAAACGTCATGAGCGCGGACAAGACAAGGCAAAATTTGGCGAAAAAGCGGAGTTTATATTTATAAATGAGTATTTTGAGCCGAATTTTAACGCCGTATTGTCAAGCGCAATAGTTTTACAGCATCCTGTTATACCCGATTGTCCACCAGAGCATTCCTCTGATATGTGCGCAGTCCGAAAAAGGGCATGGCTGCCAGGATATGATCAAAAATATCCGCCTGTATGGATTCATACTGATTCCACCGGGTGTCGTTTATAAAGCAATAGATTTCCAGCGGCAGTCCTTTGCTGGCGTCCGGTTGAAGATGCCGGACAATCAGGGTCAAATCTTTTCTGACCTGTGGGTGGCGGTTTAGATATTGTTCCACATACGCACGGAATGTTCCCAGGTTCGTCAGGCGGCGCCCGTTCAACGGGCTCTCCGGGGAAACCGCATGTTTCTGATTGTCTTCGGAAATTTTCTCCAGTTTCCTGTTCAGGTAGTCTTTGAGCAGATCAACGGTTTTCAGGTTTTTCAGCATGGTTTCGTCCAGAAAAGTGATGCTGGACTGGTCGATGAGAACCGATCGCTTGACGCGCCGGCCATTGGCTTCGTACATGCCCCGCCAGTTTTTAAACGAATTGTCCAGAAATTTATAGGTGGGAACGGCAACACTGGTTTTGTCGAAGTTCTGTATTTTGACCGTGTGCAGGGATATGTCCACCACATCCCCATCCACCCCGAACGACGGCATTTCGATCCAGTCTCCCACCCGAATCAGGTTGTAGCTGGCGATCTGGAGGCTGGCGACAAAGGAAAGCAGGGTGTCCTTAAAGATAATCATGAGGATGGCGGTCATCGCGCCGATACTGCTGACAAGGCCCCAGGGCGATTTGTCTAAAATCAGGGCGATGATAAAAATTCCCCCCAGAATGGTCACAAACATTTTCAGCAGCTGGCCCCAGCCTTTTAACGGCCATTTATACGAAAGGGGGCGGGTGCTGTAGATGGCGACAAAAGCATCTAAGGCGCTGTTTAATATAATAATAATTACAAAATAGACATAAATCTGGATGGTTTTGGATAGAAAATCGTAAAAATCCGGGACCAACGGCAGGCCGAAATGGATAACCATGGCCGGTACAAGCAGCATCAGCCGGCCGAATACTTTATGGTCGGTCAGCAAATCGTCCCATGTCACCTGGGTACGCTTAAAGAATCTATGGATCAGCGGCAGAATCAGTCTTCGGCTGACATAAAATCCGATAATTGCAACGCCAATCAGGCATAATAACGTCATGAATTCAATAAAATATTCGTTTTTCAGCAGAAGGAGCCAGCCTTCCATGCATTACCTCCATGTGAATTGACGGTTAAATGGAAATCCGTTTAATCTGCTGACTGACCGTATCAAAGATACAAAATCCCGGGTCTCCGTCTTTGCCCATGATCTCTCCGGGATTTAATAAAATGGTCGTTCCGATATGTTTGAGCGCATACTGATGAGAATGACCAAAGCAAACCAGGTGATATTTTCCGGTTGCAGCAAGCGCCTGGGCTACCGGCCATTCGTGGGTGAACCCGATTTTGAACCCGTCTGAATCCACCTCGCCGATCATGCTGTAGAGGGTGATCAACCCGCTGCTTTCAATGGCAAATCGGGTCAGCAGGTGTTTGTCCCCGTCATTATTGCCGAACACGCAGTGAACCGGTATGCCTGCCTGTTTCAGTTCTTTAAACATGAACGGCGCCACAAAATCACCGCAGTGAATAATTTTCTGACAGTTTTTCGACTGAATAATGGAAAGCGCTTTTCGTAAGTTCCAGATATTGTCATGGCTGTCACTCATGACGGCAATATTCATGTGGCTTCCTCCTCAGTTTTTTGAAACCTGTTTAAAATATATTCTTTGTTTAAAAAAGAAATTTATTTATGACTCCAATCGCTGTGAATTGAATGGCAGAGCATGAAAAACCGGGCAAAAAAAGGTTTCAGGTGTCGGGTGTCAGGAACGGTTAATGGAATTGAAACCTGAACACTGAAACCCTATATGATTATAACAACTTCACCCTTTGTTGTGGCCATTTGATTATAACGACTCAGGAGTAATCCGGGTTAGAGTTGTTTTTTTATTTTGCAGAACCTATGATAACCGCCATGCTCTAAAAACAAAACAATTTTTTTGATGATACAATGCTTCAAGAATTAGTAACCATCAGCGGTATCCAATATCATGGCAAACGGAAAATCAAATAATCCTGCAAAAAAAGAGATGGCAGAAGCAAAGACAGTACCTGATTTGCCTGCCCGATTATCGTCTCGGATGATTGTCATACTGGGATGCCTGTCCATTCTGGCTTCGGCTGTTTGTTTTTATGTATCAACGGTATTTGTCCGATGGGCGGAAACGGAAGTGGTGATTGACGCCGCCTATTTTGTGTTTTTCAGATTTGTGATGGGTTTTTTCGTTATCTGCGCGATTTTAATATTTCAGCGCAGGGACGTAAAAGTCCGGCGGTATGATCTGATTGTCGGCCGGACGGTGTTTAATTGCATTGCCGTGTTCTGTTTTTACCGGGCGGTGACAGCAACGTCCCTGGCGGAAGCCAACATCCTGAATATGACGTATCCGATTTTTCTGGCGGTTTTGTCGTGGTTTATATTGAAGGAACAGCGGGATTTTATCGCTATTCTGATGGTGGTGATCGCGTTTGCCGGTATCTGGCTGATTCTGTCCCCGGGCCGGATGTCTCCGAATCTTCAGAATCTGTGGGGGCTGGCATCCGGTGCCAGCGCTTCTTTGGCCATTTTGTATTTAAATATCAGCCGTCAGTATCATGACACGGAAACCATTTTATTCTATGTGTTCGGCTTGGGAAGTATCCTGATTTTCGTGTTTTTTTATGACCGGATGTTCTGGCCGGACCTTCTGGAATTTAAATATTTGTTCCTGTGCGCGGTGTTCGGGGTGG
>JAHECJ010000090.1 GCA_024641805.1 Desulfococcus sp. | reverse complement strand
TATGGCGTTTAATTCCCTGGTAGAGAATCTGCGAGTCGGCAAAACAGGGTATGCATTTATCATCAACCGTGAAGGGAAGTTCCAGACCCAGCCGGGTATGGATATTCCCCCGGAAACTGGCGGATACGAGTTTTTCTGGGAAGCGGTGGAAAAGACAAAGAATAAAATTCTCATTACAAGCTGGACGGATGAGACAGGAACAGAAAATTTATACGGCGTGGGCAGCCTTAAAATCGGGCAGTGGCTGCTGATCGTCAAGCAACAGACATCCGATGCCTTTTCCGATCTGAAACGAATGCGAAATCTTGCGGTGGTCATCTTTATGACTGGTGCGGCAGCCATCATCTTCATGGCTTTTTATACGTCCAGAAGAATGGTCAGAAGAATTCGCCGGGCAGATCAGGAAAAGGAGAACATGAACGAGCAGGTCATTGAAACCGGCAAAATGGCTTCCATCGGTGAACTGGCGGCAGGCATTGCCCATGAAATCAATAATCCGGTTGCGATTATGGTAGAAGAGGCCGGCTGGATCGGCGACCTGATGGAAGAAGAGGAATTTTCGAAAACCAGCAACCTGGAAGAATTCAAACGGTCGCTGGCCCAGATCAATTCGCAGGGCAAACGTTGCAAGGAGATTACGCATAAGCTCTTGAGTTTTGCAAGAAAGACGGACTCCACGGTCAAGGATGTCCAATTAAACGATATCATCAATGAAATGGTGAGTCTGTCTGCCCAGATGGCGAAATACAATAAAGTGACCATTGAGACCAGTCTCCAGAACACACTTCCCTATATTACTATTTCACCGTCCGAGATGCAGCAGGTGCTGCTGAACCTGATTAACAATGCGTTGGACGCCATGGAAAAAACCGGCGGAACCATACGGATCTCCACCAAAATCAGCGAGATCGAGCCAGGTAATATCGTTGTGATTGTCGAAGATGACGGTCCCGGTATTCCTGAGGCCAATCTTTCACGAATATTTGATCCGTTCTTCACCACCAAGCCGGTGGGTAAGGGAACCGGCCTGGGCCTGTCCATCTGCTATGGGATTATCAATAAAATGGGCGGTAAAATTGATGTTCAGAGCACAGTTGGAAAAGGGACGCGATTCCGCATCTGGATACCTGTCCAGATGTAGTTGCCAAACCCATAAATATTGAAAAACAATTAAAATTCAGAGGATATTAAAAAAGGAGACAAACAATGACAAAGCCTTATGTCATGCTGGTGGATGATGAAGTCCCTTTTGTAGAAACCATGTCAAAGCGGCTGGATAAAAGGGGACTGAGGATTCTTCCGGCAAACAGTGGTGAAGAAGCGCTGGTCCAACTGGATCACGAAAGCGGTGTGGATGTCATCATTCTGGATGTGAAAATGCCGGGAATGGACGGCATCGAAACGTTGCAGGAGATCAAAAAACGGCATCCTTTAAAGGAAGTGATCATGCTCACCGGTCATGCCACAGTGGAGACCGCCATCGAAGGAATGAAACTGGGTGCTTTTGATTACCTGATGAAGCCCTGCGATATTGAAACGCTGGTGTCCAAGGTCGGAGAAGCCTTAAAGAAAAAGCAGGCCCATGACTCAAAAATCGAAAAGGCAAGAATCGACAAGCTGGTACTGTCCCGTGGTTATGATTGAAATCAGCCAAAGGGAATGGAAACGAGTCTCTATAACGGTTAATATCAGGATTTATGAAAAATTTTCAGGGAAATCCTGTCGCTTGAAAAAGCGTGCCCGGATTCTCTGAGGCAGTCTGATTAATGCTTTATTAAAGGAATTGAATCGCATGAACAAGGAAGCAGTGTATACGGAATCAGAAGAAAATCGTATCCGGCTTCTTCTTGTTGACGACGAAGAAGGATATGTCAATGTCCTTGCCCATCGGCTGGAGAAAAGGCACTTCCATGTGACTAAAGCTTACAGCGGCGGCGATGCGATCAAAGCCGTGCGCAGTCATGATTTTGACGTTGCGATTCTTGATCTGAAAATGGAGGACATGGATGGCATTGAAGTATTGAAAATATTCAAGCAAATGGGTCTGGATATGAAAATTATCATGCTCACGGGACATGGTTCCCAGGAGGCTGCCCAGGAAGGATTAAAGATCGGGGCATTTGATTATCTCACCAAACCTTGTGAACTCCATGAACTGATCGAAAAGATCCATCAGGCGTGTCAGGATCAGGCGAAAGATAAATGAAGCGGATGCGGCCGTTTTTGAATAATGGAAAGACATTTAAAAGAAATGCCGTTGATAGGAATAACCTCTGGTTTTATGAATAAGGAGTAGCTATGTTTTTTAAATCAAATGGATTCAAACTCTGTATTGGTCTTCTCCTGGGCGTCATTGTGCTGATGCTGCCCAGACCGGAAGGAGTGGAATTTAAAATCTCCGGTGATGTCAACCAGAATCTGTATGCCGCGGTAGCAGATCATTTTCAGATATTAAATGAGAAAACAAAGAAAGAAGGTTCTTATGTGCTGGCGTCGAAAAACCCGGGAGCACCCGAGGCCACGGGAGATTTTTTAAAGGCGCAGGTCAAAAATATCGGTGCATCGAAGATTACCGTTGATTATGTGGACGGGTTGTCGCCCACTGCTAAACGGTTTCTGGCCATACTGGTCGTATTGATTTTTCTGTTTGTTGTTGAGCCGATACCGCTCGAAATTACGGCGATCTGTATCGGGGTTTTCCTGGTCGTCATGGGGATTACCGATCCGAAAGACGCCTGGGCGCCATATATGCATCCCGTGGTCATTTTCATCATGTGCTGCCTGATTTTTGCCATCGCTCTGGATGAGTCAGGACTGACCAAACGGCTGGGATATTTTATCATTAAAAAAGCCGGCAACAATGTGACACGGTTTACTTTTATTATCGCCATCGGTCTGGGGATTGCTTCCACGGTGATGCATGATGCCGCGGCCTGTGCCATAGGCATTGTCACCATGCTTCCCATGATGCGCGCGGCCGGGGTCGAACAGGGGAGCAATACCGGGAAGTTTATGATGCTGTCGCTCCCGTTTGCCTGTTCCTGCGGCGGTATGGGAACCCTCATCGGCGGTGGGCGCTGCATGGTGTCGGCGGCTTTTTTAAAAGAATATACGGGAATCGAAATTACTTTTTTTGAGTGGATCAAGTATGCCTTGCCGGCGGCGCTGTTGACGGTGCCTGCGGCCGTCTGTATCATATATTTGATATTCCGGCCAGATCCCAAGTATAAACTGCCGGAATTCGATGATGAAATAGGGCCGTTTAAACCCCTGGAACTCAAGACTATGGCTATTATCGGTGTGACTTTCTGCCTGTGGTTGACCAAAGGTATTCATGGTATTGATTATTCCATTACCGGTATGCTGGGAGTCACGGCACTGGTGCTTTTCGGGGTGTTAAAATGGGAGCACATCAATGACAACCTGGAATGGGGGACAGCACTGTTTATTTTCGGCGGCGGTATTTCCCTGGGCCTGGCCATGGGATATTCCGGCGCGTCGGATTATTTTGCCAATCTTTTTTTCCCTTTGATTCAGGGAAAGGGCTGGCTTGTACTGTTCGTTGGTATGTGCGTTTTCGGATCGCTGGTGACCAATGCCATGGCAAATGTAGCGGCGGCCGCACTCATATTGCCGATTGTCATTCCAATGGCTCAGATGGAAGGCATTAATCCGACCATCCTGGCATTGGGTCTTGGTATGGCCACATCGTTCGCGATGCTGCTGGTGATTGGCTGTCCGCCCAATGCGATTGCATACAGCTACCGATATTTTAAGGCATCCGATCTGACAAAAGCCGGTCTTGTGGCAACACCGATCCTGCTGGGCATTCTGGTGCTGGTTGCCGCAGTGTGGTGGAAATTTCTCGGGCTGGTATGATAATAGGTATAAGGTATAAGGTGGAAGGTGTAAGGTGGAAGGTGGAAGGGGCAAAGAAAGAGATGAACGTCCAACACTCAACATCCAAGTTCTATAAGAAGAAGGTCGATGGGATAGGTTGGATTAGCGTATAGCGCGTAAACCGGCATTTGGTTGGTCTCGACGCGCCAGTTATTGATTTAGGTTACAAACCTAAAATCTAACGGAATCGAATATGAGTGCAATGGGAAATAATCGCCTGCTGTTAGTGGATGATGAAACCGATTTTCGGGCGCCTTTGAAAAAACGGCTGGAGAAAAGAGGGTTTGTCGTATTTGAGGCCGGGAGCGGGGATGAATGTCAGATGCTTCTGGGAAATGAGCCGGTTGATGTAGTTGTTTCAGATGTAAAAATGCCGGGGAAAAATGGAATCGAAGTCCTGGAATGGATAAAGGAGAATCATGGGAAAACGGAAGTGATTCTGCTCACCGGTCATGCATCCGCGCAGGACGGAGTGGAAGGAATTAAAAAAGGGGCGTTTGATTATCTGACGAAACCGGTGGAGTTCGAACATCTGGTCCAAAAGATCGGTCAGGCCATTGACAAGAAAAAGCGTGAGGCAGAGAAAAAGCAGGAAGCGGAATTTAAGGCACGAATGGAACAGCAGATGGTCGCTACCGAACGGCTGGCGTCCCTGGGGACACTGTCCACAGGAATCGCCCATGAAATAGATAACCCGCTGGCGATCATCAAGGAATGTGCGGAATACATGAAGCTGTTGCTGAACAAACAGGAACTTGCGACTATGCCGCGTAAACCTGACTTTGAAAATGCCATTGGAAAAATTGAAACCGCCATTGAACGGGCAAAACGGATTACCCATCAGCTGCTTGGATTTGTCAGGAAATCGGAGACGTTTTTTTCGGAAACCGATCTCAAAGAACTGGTGGCGGAAACCGTTGAGTTTGCAGCCAAAGATGCGGAAAACAAGAGAATTAAAATTTTTCAGGATACCGGACACGCAAACGCCGTTATATGGAGTGATCCGTATGCCATCCGGCAGGTCATATTCAACCTGCTGACCAATGCGATTGCCGCCATCGGATCGGACGGGACCATTAAAATATCCATCAAGGATACAGAGTCCCGTGTCATGCTCTGCGTTGAGGATACCGGAGAGGGAATTCCAAAGGAAAATATGGAAAAAATTTTCGAACCGTTTTTCACCACAAAGCCGCCCGGTGTTGGAACCGGGTTGGGACTTTATGTGACGTCCGGAATTGTCAACCGGCTCGGCGGCAGGATTGATATTTCCAGTCGGGTAGGGCAGGGCAGCAATTTTCAGGTGATGCTCCCCCGAAGCATAGAGGCATGCGCCGATATGGGTGATAACAAGAACATTTGTTTTGATATATTAAACGAGATTAAAGGAGACCCGACAAAATGATTAGAATTCCGGCAAAGGTCTTAATTGTGGATGACGAAAAAGATTTTGTGGAAATGTTTTCTTTGCGGTTAACAGAAACCGGCGAAAGAGTCTTTACTGCGAACAGCGGACAGAAATGCCTGGAAAAACTGGCGCAGGAAAATATTGATGTGGTGGTCTTAGACATTAAAATGCCGGGCATGGATGGCATAGAAACATTAAAAGAGATCAAGAAAAGATATCCCATTGTGGAAGTCATACTGCTGACCGGTCATGGTGCCATCGAAACCGCGGTGGACGGCATGAAACTGGGTGCTTATGATTATCTGTTAAAACCAGCGGATTCCAAAGAAATGGCGAAAAAACTGGAAGGCGCACGCAAAAGAAAAGATGAGCACGAAGACCGGATTCGCAAAGCGGAACAGAAGGCCCTGCTGCGGCGGGGGGGGAATATATAATCAATAAAAAGTATTATTCAGTTGGGAAATAACGACCAGAGATCCACCCTTTCCGCAAGTTTTGGACATTAAATATTTGATACTTTTAGTCTGACAGAAGCTTTGCCGGAATCCTTCCGGCAAAGCCATCCCCAAGTATTTCTTATAAAAATAAAATCTTGACAAGTTTGAGACGTCCGTCCTAAAATTTTTGCTAAATTTATATAAGCAGAGACAAGGTAGTTTGGCAATTACATGGAATCTACTCTGCGTCTGCTGGCTTTGTTTATTGTAAATTATTTCAAAAATATTTGTTTCCCTTAAGTATTCAGCCGGATATGACATCTCGTCCTGTGTTAATATATATCTGATCGAATTATCCACTTCTTCCTATCTTTTCCGGCTTGCATATTATTCATTTCAATTTTCTCATCTTTTTTTTCCGGGGACATTTTTCCCGGGGACACTTTTTTAAACATCAACATATACAGGGGGATATTAAATGGCTGATATCAATTTGAAAAGGTCGCTAATTGTATTTCTGTCTCTTGTGATAAGCGTGACCGTGTTCGATTTTTCAGCAACTGCTTCAACAACCGAGCTTATCGCCGTGTTCAAGGATACGAATGGCTTTGGTGCACGTGTGCTTGCGACTATTGATGAAAATGGGGATGGATATACGACATTTTTAGAAGCCAGCAGCGACCCGCTTCCCAAAGGTGGACCGTTTCAATTCACCGATGTATCGAATGACGGCACTTTCACCTTGAATGTTCCCAGCTTCATGACAGGAAGCGGCATTTTCTCTCCGGACGGCAACATCATGTCGATCGGTTATTTTGATGAAGATTATTCGCAGCTCTCTTTTGCGATAAAAAAATCCTTCGGTATGTCCAATGCGAAATTAAATGGCCAATACATCGTTGTCGATCAAAATACCAAGGGCGACGGTGCCCGCATGAGCTGCACGTTTGACGGAAAAGGCGGTGGAACGTATCAGGCATTGGAAATAAACGATAGAGACCTGCCTTCCGGATTATTGTCATACAGTGTCAATTCCGACGGCGTGCTCACATTTAACGTTCCCGGGATTTTTACCGGCCATGGAATTGTCAGTTCCAACGGCAACATCGCAACGATTTTTGTGAACGGCGACGGGTGGTCGGAGATCGGGATCATAATCCAAAAATCCTCGGGACTGTCAAACGCGGATCTAAAAGGGGAGTATATTTTCACCTCCCAGAACACGGATGATGGCGGGTTTCAACTGCTTACCACAACGGACGGGAAAGGTGGCGGCACCTGGCGGCATTTAGAAAGTACTTATAGCTCTTTACGCAGCGGAACATTGACCTACAAGGTCAAATCCGACGGTACGTATACTCTTACCGTCCCCGGCGTTTTCACCGCAAACGGCATAGTTTCTTCCGACGGGAATGTCGCCGCCTATATTTATTTTGATGGTGATTTTTCGGAAATGGCAGTGGGAATCAGGAAAACTATTCCCGGGGGGGATGCAGATGGGGATGGTTTTTCAACAGCCCAGGGAGATTGCGATGATGATGACAGCACAATTTTTCCCGGTGCCGTCGAGATCCCTGATGACGGCATTGACCAGGACTGCGACGGAGAAGATTTGGTCACTCTGCCGCCGCCATCGCCTCCCACCGGCGTTGCCGCATCAGATGGGACCCTGTCCGGCAAGGTCCAGGTGACCTGGACGCCGGCCGCGAATGCGGCCTCCTATGATGTGTATCGGGCGGATATGCCGGCCTGGACAGGAACCGCACCGGCAAGGATTGCCGCATCCGTAACGGGAAATTCCTATGATGATACGTCCGCGGCAAACGGCAGCCGCTATTATTACTGGGTCAAATCCCGGAACTCAGGGGGCGTGAGCAAATACAGCAATTTTGATGCCGGTTATTGGGGTTCCGTCAGTTCTACCCCTTCGGTTCCCTCAGGCGTATCCGCCACCGACGGGACTGTGCCGGGCAAGGTGAACATCACA
>JAHECJ010000089.1 GCA_024641805.1 Desulfococcus sp. | reverse complement strand
ATACAAGATCTATCAAAAACGGCTCGCTGAGTTTGTGACTGATATTTCCGTTTATCTCCACAAGGGAATTAAATCCGGCAAGCAGGTACTGTTTGAAGGCGCGCAGGGGACTCATCTTGACATTGACCATGGCACGTACCCGTTTGTGACATCATCCAATACGGTTTCCGGCAATGCGTGCTCCGGCGGCGGGGTCGGTCCAAAACAGATCAACGGCATTGTCGGGATTGTCAAGGCATACACGACCCGCGTCGGTAAAGGTCCTTTTCCCACAGAATTGTTTGATGAAATAGGAGATAAAATTCAGGCAACCGGTGCTGAATTCGGTGCGACCACCGGCAGGAGACGCCGCTGTGGATGGCTGGATACGGTCATTTTGAACAATGCTGTCCGCCTGAACAGTTTAACCGGCCTTGTGATCACCAAACTTGACGTACTCGATGACCTGGATACGATCAACATCTGCACCAGTTATGACTATAAGGGCTCCCAAATTGGTACTTTCCCGGCTGATCTGGAAGTGTTATCAGAATGCAAGCCGGTCTATGAAACTTTGCCGGGATGGAAAACCAATATTTCAAAAATTCGCACCTATGATGATTTGCCCCAAAATACCAAAAATTACCTTAAACGGATTGAAGCATTAACCGAAACGAAAATCGACATAATATCAGTTGGTCCGGGCAGGGAAGAAACGATAATTTTAAATAATATTTTTGATTGACATTCCAAAAATTGTAAAATAAATAAAGCTACCATTAGTCGGGACGTGGCTCAGTCTGGTAGAGCACAGCGTTCGGGACGCTGGGGTCGGAGGTTCAAATCCTCTCGTCCCGACCAATTGTATAAATCAACCGGTTAACCACTAACCGGTTTTTTTATAGTCCGACATTATAAAATCAGTTTTGGCAAACCACTTCTCCAAGGAAACTGTTTCCTTTTCACTCTTCTTTCTTGCTTTAGTTATTGCGATAATAAATTTTGTTTCTGTTAACTATTTTCAGTTTGAACCATTAAAATTCATAAACAAATGCGATGACTTTTTGAGTTTCATTTATTCAGTTTCGCCAGTTTGGATAATTGCCCCAGCAATAAAGATTTTCAATACAGTTGAACTGATTATTGTTTAGAGGCACAATAAATTTTGGCACATGCACCGAAATCATACTAAAAATTTGTTGTAATCATTTAGAGCAAAATGATATCGATAAATTTTAAAATTTTATTCACAGTTTTTGGCTGATTTTTAAAATCTCTGTTCATTTAACGGAAGGAATTAAATCAATGCGTATTTCGATTAAAAAATCTGTTTGGCTGCTGATCCTTTTGGTGGCAATGCTTCTTCTTGCTGGAACAGCATCAGCCGCAGACAAGACCCCGATCAACCAAACAAAAGAAACCACCGACAAATACATCGCCCGCGTTAATGGTGTTGAAATTTCACAGGTTGATCTCGAAAGAAAATTCAACCTCATCAAAGAACGATACGCAAGCATGGGCATCCCTTTAGATGATGCTAAACTAATCGAATTTAAAGATAATATTCTAAAAAGCCTGATTGATCAACAAGTTCTTTATCAGGAAAGTATTGCCCAGGGAATTAAAATTGATCCTGAGGAGATTAAAGGAGAGCTTGATAATTTTAAAAAGCAATTTGAGACGGAAACGGCTTTTCAAAAACAGATAGCGGATATGGGTTACACGGAAGATGCGATTTTGGCCCAAATTCGAGATAGTAAAACCATTCAAAAATTTATTGATGAAAAAGTAATGCCCACCATTTCAGTTTCGGATGCGGAAGCAAAGACATATTATGACAGTCATCCGGACGAATTTCAGATGCCTGAGCGTGTCCGGGTCAGCCATATCCTTTTAAAAGTTGACCCCGAAGCCTCTGATGCAGTTAAGGCAGATACCCGTAAAAAACTTGAGGACATCAAAAGCAAACTGGACAATGGGGGAGATTTTGCCAAACTGGCTTCTGAAAATTCGGATTGTCCGAGCAGCGCAAAAGGCGGCGATTTAGGATTCTTTACCCGCGGGCAGATGGTCAAGCCTTTTGAGGATGCAGCATTTGCTATGAAGCCTGGAGAAGTCAGTGGTATTGTTGAAACCAAATTCGGTTACCATCTGATTAAATCGCAGGAAAAAGAAATGGCCACAACACTGGCCTATGATGACGTTAAGGAAAAGCTGATAGCCAAATTAAAGGACGACAAGTTTAAAGAAATGTTTCCGTCTTACATCGAATCCCTGAAAGGGAAATATAAAATTGAAATCCCGGCCGATGAGAGCAAGGCGACAGAGGATAAATCACCCAAGCAGTAAAACAGATACAATCACTCAGTCAGCGATTATTGAAATTTAAAATTGCTGACTGAGTGAATATCATATCCATATCGGCAGAAAGAAACCCCCGATATCCTCATCCTGCTTTCCGCAGTAACTTCACTCAATTCGTCTCCCGCAAGCGACTAATTGTTGTTTGTTGTGTGAAGTGTATCCTTTGAATCCATCATCGTGGATTAAACATTAATGCGCCAACATATAGGCGGTAATGTTATAGACAAAAAAACAAAGGATGAAAATTAATCCATGGATTCGGTTGATTCTATGGCTTATTGAGGCAACGATGCATAAAAGCAAAGTGATAATCACCATCGCCGGAAACTCGAACCAGTTTAACTTCCTGCTGATTTGAATGGGATTAATCAGGCCGACGGCTCCCATGACCAGACAGATGTTAAACAAATTGCTGCCGACAATATTTCCCAGGGATATATCACTTTGTTTTCTGACGGCAGCGACAACCGACGTTGCCAGTTCCGGCAGAGAGGTGCCGATGGCCACAATCGACAGCCCGATAAACAGTTCGCTGAAATGAAACGAACGGGCAAAAGAAACGGCTGATCCCACTACCCAATCAGCCCCTATGGCGACGGCGATTAACCCGATAATAATAAGAAACCAATTGATCAGATAAGGTTTGATCCCCATACTGATTTTTTTATTATTGCCGTCATTAGCTGTCAGAACACTATAGATAAGAAAAACAATTAAAACCGTGATGAGGATGAATCCGTCAAACCGGTTGATATTCCCATCCATGCACAGCAGCCAGAAGAGAATTGTTGCACCCGCGGTATACGGAAGTTCCCGGACGACCAGCTGTCGGTTGACCGTTACCGGTTTAATCAGCGCACTGAGTCCCAATACAAGGGCAATATTAATTACATTGCTGCCGAGAATATTTCCCACCGAAACGCCGCTGGCGCCTTCGGCTGCTGCAACCAGACTCACCACTAATTCCGGTGCGGAGGTTGCGAGTGCGACCACCGTCAAGCCGACCACCGCCGGACGGATGGCCATTGACAGGGCTATTTCAGAAGCGCCGGTCACCAGCCAATTGGAACCGAAAAAAAGCAAAAAAATCCCGACAACAAGTATCAACAAATTTAGCGACATACCTTATAATCCGAATGAAATAATTAGAATTCCCTTGAAATAATTGTCAAGGGCTTTAAAATACTTTTTAACAAACGTCAAGTAAAGTGAATTCTGCAATGATAAAGGCTTGCCAGCGAAGGAGAAAAAGTTAATGAAAAAAATGGTGATCAAAGGAACCGGCCGTTACCTGCCCGAAAGAATCGTGACAAATGACGATCTGACCAAATTTATGGATACATCCGATGAATGGATTCAACAACGGACCGGTATTGAGGAACGGCGTTGGGTATCCGAGGAAGGGAACATCGGCGCCTCGGACCTGGGCCTGGAAGCCTCAAAAATAGCCCTCAGCCGTGCCGGCTGGGTACCTGAAGATTTAGATCTTATCATATTCGGAACCTTAAGCCCGGATCTTTTTTTCCCGGGCAGCGGCTGCCTGCTTCAAAGCAAGCTGGGCCTGAAATCAACACCTGCGATTGACATCCGCCAGCAGTGCACCGGATTCCTCTACGGAATGGAGATCGCTGACGCATATATTAAAAGTGGTCATGCGTCCCGCATTCTCCTTGTCGGCGCAGAGGTTCACAGCACCGGACTGGAAATGGCGACACGGGGAAGGGATGTAACGGTTATTTTTGGTGACGGCGCCGGGGCAGTCTGCCTGGAAGGCGTTGAGACAGATGAAAATGTGGGTTTGCTGGCAGCTAGCCTTCATGCCCAGGGCGACTATGCCGAAGCACTGATGGTTGAGGCCCCGGCATCGAGACTCAACCCGCGTATAACTCATGAAATGATTGATGATGGACGCGTCTGGCCTAAAATGGATGGTCGCAATGTTTTTAAGCTGGCGGTAAAACGTCTTCCTGAAGTCTCTCAGGTCGTTTTGGATAAGGCCGGACTAACCTTGGATGATATTGATATGGTAATTCCGCACCAGGCCAATCTGCGGATTAATCAGTTTTTTCAGAAATCCATGAATTTACCGGATGAAAAAATTTACAACAATATTCAAAAATACGGTAATACAACTGCAGGCAGCATTCCCATTGCTCTGGATGAAGTCATTGAGAAAAAATTAATCCCCAAAGAAAAAGGAACTATACTGTTTGCCGGTCTCGGGGCCGGGGTGACGTGGGGAGCGATGATTTTCCGTTTTATGTGATGGCAAAAATTATATTTTTTGATTAAACAGCACCTCTAAATAGAATTTTCGAATCAAATCCCGGTTATCGAACTGATAATCGGGATTTTTGTTTTTTCCGGCAATCTCGCTTCGGATATCCTCGGCCATGGTTTTCCCCAGTTCCACGCCATATTGATCAAACGGATTGATATCCCAGATAAAGGCTTCAAATAAAGTTTTGGCTTCATAAAACGCCAGAAGCCGACCGACATTTTTCGGAGACAGGTCGTTGATCAGAAGCGTGGAAGACGGTCGGTTGCCGGGAAAAAATTTTGATGGGTTGCTGTCGTCTTTGCCGGTCGCAAGGGCTTGCGGCTGTGCCATGAGGTTTGCCCAGAGTTCCTGGTGGTTGGTCACACCTTTTGATTGTCCGGAATATTTTTGATGACAGGGATTGACAACACCAATAAATTCAATCGGGAACGGACGTCCCTGATGGGCAAGCTGAAAAAATGAATGCTGGGCATTGGTTCCCGGTTCGCCAAAAATAATGCTGCCACAGGGGAAATCAACGGTTTCGCTTTTTTGGGTTACGGATTTGCCGTTACTTTCCATGGATAACTGCTGAATATGGGCGGGAAGCTTGGATAGCGCGTGAGAATAAGGGATCAGTCCCTGAGCCGGATAACCGAGAAAATTATTGTTCCATACACTGATCAAAGCGGCAATCAGGGGGATATTTTTATTCGCAGGTGCTGTATTGGCGTGAATGTCAATTTCCTCGGCCCCTTTTAAAAATTCCTCAAACCTGTCGTACCCGAGATAAAGACTTAAAGGAACCCCGCCCACCGCAGACGTGACACTGTATCTTCCTCCGATAAAATCAAACATATGAAATGATTTCAGCACTGGATTGGCGGTATTATCACCGGGGCTTCCCTTGCTGGTTACAGTTACAATATGATTCTTGGCATCAAGGCCTTTGTCGGCCATAAACTGAAGCACCTGGTTTGTGTTTGCCAGGGTTTCAGCCGTGGTATAGCTTTTTGAGATGACAACCCACAAGGTGGTCTCCGGCTCAATATAATCGACAATTGCTCCGAAATTATCAATATCCACATTGGACAGAAAATGAAGCCGAATTCCTTTGTCAGCGGAACCCTGAAGCGCTGTTGCGGCAAACTCCGTTCCCAGATAGGATCCGCCGATACCTATGACAACAACATCTTTAAAAGATTTTCCGCAAGATCCTCTTATTTTGGCGGAATGGATATCAGCGGAAAATTTGCCGATCTCATCCCGGATCCTTCTGATATCAGGCATCACGTCAGTGCCGTTTTCAAATATCGGGTCTTTTGAAAAGCTGCGCGTGGCGGTATGCAAGGCAGCCCGTTTTTCAGTCGTATTGACCTGTTCACCGGCCATCATTTGCCTGAAACGAAGACTGATTTTTCTGGCATTGGCAAGGTTTATCAGACTTCTCAATGATCCAGCATCAAGCCGCTGCCGGGAAAAATCATAAAACAGACCGCACCCGGTGACGGAAAATTTCTCTAGTCGATTGTTATGCCTGATCAGGTGTTTCAAATGGTTTTCAGGCAATTTCATTCGCCCGGCCTCTACTGCAAGCTGAGTCCATTCAGGGAGTGATGTTAAATGATTTTCTGTCATGATTTTCACCTTTCACAATTATTTTTGAAATTATCATGCAAGAGAGAAACCAAAAAAAGAAATGCAGCCAACAGGTTTTACTTATTATCAGATAATGCAATCAGGAGTTCTTTAAATACGCGTTCTGCTTCAACCGGATCATCCTGATGGCAGGCTCCGGCTGCCCGGTGACCGCCGCCGCCATGCGACAGCATGATCTCGCCGATGTTGACGCCGGATGACCGGTTAATAATGGATTTCCCCACAGAAAAGAGGATTTTTCCGCTTTCTTTGTCAAGACGCAGCAAAACAGAAACGTTGCATTGCGGATACATTGCATAGACGATAAACCGGTTTCCCGGATACCGGATTTCCTCATGCCGAAAATCCAGTACAACGATATTATCATGTATCGTTGCATATTTTTTGAGCTGTTTTTTATATTCACCTTCGTATTTGAAATAGACACTGGCTCGGTGACTTACGTCCGGAAGCTCGAGAATCTTATTAATGGTCATTTTACCGCAATAGTCGATTAAATCAAATTTAAACTGCGCTTCAGAGATTTTGAACTTTGCCCAGTTTTCGATATTGGTTCGCTGATCAAGCAAAAAATTCAAGAGTGCCCAGCTTTTTGGGAATAATATGTCGTCGCTTGAGAACAATCCGGCGTCCGCGATATCAACCCAGGTCATCATATCATCAAACAGATCCGGAAACCGGTTTTTACCGCCGTAATAATTATAAACCACCCGGGCGGCTGATGGGGCATCAGGATCAATAACGTGTTTATCGTTCTTTTCATTGCGCATTGCTTCTGAAAAATGGTGATCAATAGCCAGATGAACGCCGTCAACATAGGGGAGGTTTGTGGTAATATCCCGGTCGCTGACTTTCACATTTCCAAGCTGCATATCGCTGGGATGATCGATCAACTTGATTTCATCTATGATATCAAGATGTTTGATCAAGACCGCGCAGACGATTCCGTCAAGATCCCCGCGGGTCAGCAATCTGTATTTATTTATGTTTGCCATATAATTAATTCCCTGCTATTGAAGTATCGGTTAATATAATAAATTCATAACAAAACGTTCGGTTTATAACAAGCTGTGATTTCAATGTTAAAAATTTTCGCCGGCTAAAAAAATATAAGGCGACAGAACTATCATATTAATTTAAATTTTTCACGTAATAGATTCAACGGAGCCTTCATGACAGGTAAAAAACATGACATTTTAAATGCTTTGTTAAGCAAAGGTGTGACTCTCCCCAATCCGGAATGCGTTGAAATCAGTGACGATGTAAATCCCGACAGAATTTCAGGGCAGGGGGTCGTCATTCACGGCGGATGTAAAGTTTTTGGAGCAAAAACACTGATCCTGAAGGGGACTGTGATCGGGCATGAAGCGCCGGTTACCATTGAAAACTGCCAGATTGGACCGGATGCCCGGTTATCCGGCGGATTTTTTAAAGAATCGGTATTCTTAAAGCATGCGTCTTTCGGGTCATGCGCACAGG
>JAHECJ010000088.1 GCA_024641805.1 Desulfococcus sp. | reverse complement strand
ACACCCTGGATATAGGTTTTCCGGCGGAAGATCGGCAGCGCTTCATTGATCAGTTAATCGAAAACGGCGATGTAACCGGGTATGAGATATCGCATCGCATCAAGAATGACGAATCCATTCAAGTCCAGCTTTATTCCAAGCTCATTCAGATCAAGGGAGAATTTTGTACACTGACTGTTTTTCATGATATTACCGCGCAGCGCAAGCTGGAGGCGCAACTGGTGCAGTCACAGAAAATGGAGGCGATCGGTACGCTCGCCGGCGGCATTGCCCACGATTTTAACAATATTCTTTCCGCGATTCTTGGCTATATCGAGCTGGCAAAAATTTATATTGAGCCGCAAAGTAAAGTTTTTCAATATCTTGAAGAAGTTTTTAAAGCCGGCAACAGGGCCAAGGACCTTGTTCGTCAGATTCTTTCCATCAGCCGCCAGGCGGAACAGAAACGAAAGCCGGTGAATATCAATGTTATCACCCGCGAAGCGTTGCGAATGCTGAAAGCCACGCTGCCGTCATCGATTGAAATCAAAGAACAGTTTGATGGTCATGGGTGTATGATCGAAGCAGATCCGGTCCAGATCCATCAGGTAATTATGAATCTGGTGACCAATGCCGGCCAGTCGATGAAAGAAAAAGGGGGCACGTTAACCGTCACCCTGGACACCGAAGTGTTCCAGTCAAACGTCAGAAAACAAGATCATGATATTAAATCAGGAAAATATGTAAAACTGACCATCAGTGATACCGGACACGGAATTTTGCAGGAAGACCGAAAACGAATTTTTGATCCCTATTATACCACCAAGGCACAAGGCATGGGAACGGGACTCGGCCTTGCGGTTGCCCAGAGCATTGTGAAAAAGCATGGCGGCAGTATTTTATTTTCCAGCAAACCCGGCTCCGGGACGGACTTTTATATCTATTTGCCGGCCATCGATGAAAAAGAAGTGAAAGTTACGGAGGATGTTCTTGAGACCAAATCCTTACTGCCTGTGGGCAGAGAACATATTCTTCTGGTGGATGATGAGGAGACCATCATTGACACCGGACGAGAGATGCTTGAATATCTTGGATATTCGGTTGAAACGTTTAATAAAAGTGTATATGCGTTAAACGAGTTTCGAAAATCACCGGATCGTTACGATTTAATTATCTCGGACATGACAATGCCTGAAATGAACGGTGATGAGCTTGCCAAAAAAATGATTAAAATACGATCCGATATTCCGGTTATCATTTGTACCGGCTATAACCCGCAAATTGATGAAAAATCCGCAAAAGAGATCGGATTAAAGGCATTCATTTTTAAACCGCTGACATTCCAGAAGCTTGCCACGACCGTCCGGAGCGTCCTGGATAGTCAGACACCAGATAGCTGGAAAACCTCTGATTAAAACAATCCATTCCCCGGCAGGATTTACGAATTACGAATCCTCATAAAAAAAATGAGACCGTGAACAAAGCCAGATTCCCCAGGGCATGTATAACGATCGGGGTCATCAGTGATTTTTCGATTTCATATGATATGCAGAAAACAACTCCCCCGGCCAGCTGAGGCAAAGGAATTCCTGCGTTGGTTTGATGAGCGATCACAAATAGGTATGTGCTGACGATCAATGCCGCCGAGATCGACCACGGAGCAGTTTTTTTGCTGAAAAGCCCTTTGACATATCCGTATATCACGCCGCGAAAGAAAATTTCTTCTGCAACCGGTGCAATGAATCCCCCGACAATATAAAACCATATGATCTCAGACCGCGTATGCGGCAAACCGACATGCAGCAATTGAAACGGATTGATTCTTAAAAAAAACAACACCGCCCCGCAAAGTGCCGCCAGAAGCCCAAACACAGCTGACCAGACAAACCCTTTTTGAATGCCTGAAACGATTCGGTCCCTGGACAAACCAATGACCGCCGGGCCGGCGTTTAAAAAGACAAGTACCAGCAGGATCAATGCAATCTCGAGGCATCGGGATACCCCGGTCGCTATCAGCGGCTTAAAGGCCAGTTGCGGAATAGCGGCTTCAACAAAAAAAACAATAGCGATGATGAAAAGAAATGAAACCGTATTTAGTTTATCTGTGTCCATCCCAGTCTCTTTAAAGCTTTATAGGCATACCATTGCACATACCAGTGATCTGAAGACTGCATCCGGCGGATAATTTCAGAAATTGCGCTGGAACGGTTCTGTTTTCCCAGGCTGTATATGGCCATGCACACCACATTGGGTTGTGGATCACCCAAAAGCCTTAAAATCATTTGATAGGACTCCGGCGTTTTATTGTTGCCCAGTGATTTCGCCAGCCAGTATCTTTCCGCAATGTGTTGGCTTTGAAGGAGTTTATCAAAGCAGGAAAACCGGTTAATGGGCATGTTCTTATCCGCGATGGTTTTTAACGCCGCCGCACGATCCCGCCAGTCCTTGGATTTCAAATATTCTTGAAGGTCGGATACGGAAATGGACTCAACCGGCGAATGATAAAAAGGGATGACGAGTACGATGCAAAGGAGCAGGCAGGCCGTGGATGCGGCAGCAAAACGCAGTATACGCGGTTTGATGAAAAACAAACCGGCCATGAAAAAGGCATGCAGAAAAACATAGCAGAGCAGCGGAGACGCAGTGATCAGGCTTAAAAAAGTGATTTTTCTTAAAAATTTATTCAAATCAATCTTTTCCGAAACCTTTTCAAGGATCTCTTTAGATCCGGCATTAAATTCACTGGGCGTGCACTGGTGAATGGTCTTTCCATGACACAAAAAAATCAGGTTGTCTTTTTTATTTTCCACACTTAAATCCGCAGAAAATTTTTTATCCACCGGCAGATAGTCTAAAGATACAAGTCGGGCTTTGACCTGTTGGGACAGTTTTTCATTGTCAATTTTGATGTGGCAGGATTTTAAAAGTTTCTGGTCCAGGGATTTGAATGTTTCCGCCGGATATAAGGTATATTGATAATAAAAATCGTTGATTTTTAGGCCAATGGGATTCGATAACAGCAGATTATCCCGGATGGAGATGAACACATCGCTGTTTATTTTAGGAAACCAAATTAAACCAATCAAGAGAATCACGCCAAGGTGCACTGCAAACATGCGAAAGAAGAAATAACCCCTGTCCCCAGAGTCCGGAAACAATTTCAGCGTCGCGAAAACGGTAGCACTGATGGTGAGCAGGCAGACCAGTGTTACCGGGACGTTAAAATGCAATTTGACCGCAAAAAATATAGTTCCCCCCATAAACAGGAAAAACAGAAGCCAGTATTGATTTGAAAATCGTCGCCAGACGAAGACGATTAAAAAAGCGGTGAGAACCAGTCCAGCGCCGGTGGTTAAGGAGAAAAACAAAGCACCGCATACGGCGGATTGAATACTTAAAAGGGAGGGCAGGACCAAATCGTTGGGAACAATCACATATCCTGAATTTTTGATGGCAATCAGGTTATTATAAAGTGAAACATTAGAAGAATACACCAGGATGCAGAATAAAAACTGAGCCGCGAGCAAACCGGCAAGCAAAACAGCAGCAGGGTAGAAATAATGCTTCATAACCTTCCAAATTTATCTTAGCTGCGGGCCTGAGCCTTAAAAATATTATCAACAGCATCAATCGCCATCACATACCCGTAAATTCCAAACCCGGCGATCTGGCCGGTGACCACATCACACAACATGGATTTGTGCCGGAAAGGTTCCCGTTTGTAGATATTGGACAAATGGATTTCGATCACCGGAATATCCAGAAGCAGAACCGCATCCCGAATCGCGACGCTTGTGTGGGTATAAGCCGCCGGATTGATGATCACTGCATCAAAATCATCTCTGGCCTGTTGAATTTTTTCAACAATGGTCCCTTCGTGATTTGACTGAAAAGCCTGCACCTCAATGTCTAGTTTCCTGCAGTGTGCTTCGATATCCGCGTTAATTTCATCAAGGGTCGACGTGCCGTATTTTTCCGGTTCCCGCTTGCCCAGCATATTTAAATTAGGACCATGAATCACAAGTACTTTTTCTTTCATACCACCATCCCTATTATTGCAGTGCTGTTTATCAAAAATGTAAAATAAAAAATAATTTGATGTTTTTACAATTAATTAAGAAGGATCAGTAAGCTTGTCCTTTAACTTTTTAATTGTTTTTTTATAATCACCGGTTCCGAAAATGGCGGAACCAGCCACAAATACATCCGCGCCGGCCTTTGAGATGCTGTAAATGGTTTTTTCATTCACACCGCCGTCAATCTGGATCAGCGTTGAAAGGCCCTTTTTTTCGATCATTCGTTTAAGCTGTCGTGTTTTATCAATCGTATTTGAAATAAATGACTGTCCGCCGAAACCGGGATTAACGCTCATTAAAAGGACAAAATCGATGTATTCCAGTATCCATTCGATGGTGCTCAGCGAAGTGGCTGGATTTAAAACCACCCCGGCGCGGCATTCGGAGCATCGAATTAAATCAATGGTTCGATTCAGGTGGGGGCAGGTTTCCACATGCACTGAGATCAGATCCGCTCCGGCGTTGACAAACTCGGGAATAAACTGATCCGGGCGCTCAATCATCAAATGGACATCCAGGGGAAGCTCAGTAACCTTTTTGACCGCTTCGACAATAACGGGACCCATGGTGATATTGGGAACGAAATGGCCGTCCATGACATCGATGTGGATCCAGTCAGCACCGGCTGCTTCCACATTGCGAATTTCATCTCCCAAGGTTGTAAAATCAGCAGACAGTATTGATGGTGCAATCAGTTTCATCTATCAATCTCCAGGATAGGTTAAATATGTTAGCATTCATTAATCAAAAATCTCACTCTTAACGAGTTCATTATTCTTGTATACAAAAATAACCGATACCGAAAAGCCGGGCACAGCCACCCAGATTTCCCTTTCCGGTTTCATCAATGCATCATAAAGAATAAACGTTGTGTCAAAAGTTCTGAGTTCCACACGGATCTGCTGTTTTAAAAAGCCCGGCGGCAGACGATAACGGAACAATGCGTTTCGTTTTGCCCCGAAATTGGCGCCGGCAGGATCCCGAGGGGTTTTTCGATTGACCGAGAGGTTAATTAAATTGTTTTCAAGAACATGATAACCCGCAAGCGGTTCCTGGTTCAAAACAATATTGTCCGGTTTGTCCTCAAGATATACCGGTTTTACGCTGTCAATCACAAGATTAATTTTTTCAGCCGCCAGCACGGCCTCATCCAGAAAGAGTCCGACCAGATCCGGCATAACAAATTCCTGCGGCCGCAGTCCCATGCTGATTAAAAGGTTCGGGGAAATCTCCCGTTCAATCTCCGCGCCCGGCAGCGGGTATTGGGAAATAATAATATTTTTTTTGACCTGATTATGAAAAACATATGAAATACTGCCTTTGAAAAGTCCATTCTTATCCAGAATCAATTGTGCCTGCTGTAAATTCAGCGCCTTTAAATTGGGCATGGCCAAGGTTTTTGTTCCTTTGGAAATAGTAATTCGGACATCGCGGCCTTTTTTAATCACTTCCCCGGGTTTCGGATCCTGGTCGATAATATTATTTTTCGGAATGTCATGGCTGTACTCGGAGTCTTTTACTTTGGCATTCAGCCCGAGATTGGTTAAGAGTTCCAGAACCGAAAGAATATCATCGCCGACCAGGTTCGGTACAACAACCGTTTCTTCATTTTGGATAAAATACGTGATGGTAAAATACGCACTGGTTCCCGCAATAATGAAGAAGGCAACCATCAACACGATAAATTTTGGAATGAACCGGTTCATCGGATCCTTTGAAGGCAGGCGGCAAAAAAACCGTCCATGCCATGAAGATGCGGAAATGTTCGGAAAAATCCCTCCTGATCGGTAAATGAATTGATGTCAAACGAAAGATCCGGAAATTCGCGCTCTATTTTAAAATTCATGCGGTCCTTTAAAAAGTCATTGATCACCGATTCATTTTCCTCCGGCTCAAAGCTGCAGACAGCGTAAACAATCATCCCGCCGGGTTTCACCAGGGTACTGACATTTTCCAGTAATGTTAACTGTTTTTTTCGGTACTGGTTTAAATTTTTTCTGGACACGTCCCACTTGATATCCGGATTTCTCCGGATCACCCCGAGGCCGGAACATGGGGCGTCAAGTAATATCCGGTCAAATCCGAGATGCTGCAACTCAGGTATCGGTTTCTCGAAATCATGCATAAGAGTCGTTACATTGCAGACGCCGAGTCTTTGCATTGCATCGTTTAAATGCCCGAGTTTTACAATGTCCTGATCAGCTGCGATGATTTGACCAGTGTTGTTCATTAACTGGGCGATATGTCCGGTTTTGCCCCCCAGTCCGGCGCAGGCGTCAAGTATCTTTTCATGGGGGCGTGGTGAAAGGAGCCAGGTAATCAATTGTGCTGCTTCGTCCTGGACCTGAAATAACCCATTTCTGAAAGCGGAAAATTCATGGATCGCCTTATTCGGACTCTCAAATGACAGGCCATCCGGGGAATGTATTGTACGAGAAACCTGGTCCGTGTCCGGAGACAGCAGCGGTAATAATTGTTTCCGTGTCATTTTCAGCGTATTGCAACGAACGGTAATCGGGGGGATTTCATTCGCGGCATCACATAGTTTTCTGCAATCATCAAGACCAAATCGCGTCAGCCAGCGTTTGATCAACCACTGGGGAAATGATGTTGAGATGGAAACTGCGGCGGCCGGATTTTCATCGATAGACGGCAGGATCAGTGATCCCCGACTCCGTATGGCATTTCTGAGAACTGCATTTACATATTTGACCACCCAGGGAGGTGCGCTGGTCTTCGCCATTTCTACCGATGTATTGACTGCCGCTGAGTCAGGAACCCGGTCTAATAAGAAAATCTGAAAAAAACCCAGACGAAATATATTCAGGATCTCTGGGTTTAATTTATCAAGAGGTGTTTTGGAGTACCGGCTGATCATCCAGTCAAGATAACCGCGCCACCGTAAAACACCGAAAACCAAAACATTGATAAATTTACGATCGCGGTTCGTCAGTTTTAATTCGGCACGATCTATCGAATCGGTAAGAATCCTGTCTAAATGAGGATGTTTCTTTTCTGAGAGCCGATTCAAAACCATAAGGGCTGTTCGCCGGGGCGTATCGGTCATATCCTGATTTTTTTTCATGTCCATCATTTTATTCTATGTTCGGGAATCAGGTTTTGCTGAGACCGTTTTAAGTAAAAAGCGTGCCCGCCGGTATATGAAACCCTCTTAAAAAATTTTCGATATTCATGCGCTTGCCCGAAGATCCCTGGATTTCTGTGACTGCCAGAGCACCATCGCCGGTACTGATACACAATTCATTGGAAAAGCCTTCTACGACTTTGCCCGGCTCATCGGGCGTAAGCATTGTTTTGATTTCAGCCTTAAAGATTTTAAGACGTTTGTCTTCAAAAAATGTAAATGCGCCGGGCCATGGGGTCATGCCGCGAATAAACCTTTCAATTTCTATGGCGGGAAGGGACCAGTCAATCCGTCCGTCTTTTTTGGTCAGCATCGGCGCGTAAGTGGCCAGCGCATGTGCCTGGGAGATCGGTCGTATGGATTGATTTTCTAAGCCTGCTATTGTGTTTTTTAAAACGCGGGCGCCGTCATGCGCCAGCCGGTCATGGAGGGTCGCTGCGGTATCGTCCGGCAAAATCGGGGTTTTTAATGTCAGGAGAATCTCCCCCGTATCAAGTCCCTTGTCCATCAGCATCGTGGTGACGCCGGTTTCTGTTTCACCGTTAATAATC
>JAHECJ010000087.1 GCA_024641805.1 Desulfococcus sp. | reverse complement strand
TCTTTAACGCAGCTCGGTTTTATGGTAAATCGAATACCGGCGTTTTCGAGCAGTTGTCTGCGGCGCGGAGACTTGGATGCAAGTATAATCGGCGAATGATGAATGATTGTTTCCATGACGCTTATACGTAAAAAATTATAAAGTTAACATAAAGTTCAAATGATAATAGTTATCATAATGCAATCTATATTTAAATTAGAAATTGAAAAATCATTTAAAATTCCGGGTGAAGTTTGCTTGACAATTAATCAAATAATCGTTAATAGAGCAGTCACAATTTAAAACCTGCCTGGGTGGCGGAATTGGTAGACGCAAGGGACTTAAAATCCCTCGGTCTTTGTGGCTGTGCCGGTTCGACTCCGGCCCTAGGCACCATATTCCAAAAAAAGCACTTACCTGCCATTATCGTAAGTGCTTTTTTTTTGATCGGATGCTAACGAAGGTGAGGAATTTGGTTTTTTGCAGATACGGGTTTTGATCTGCAGATCAAACATCACCCTTTGCCTTTTTAAAAATTCTTTTCAAAAATTGCCGGATATTGTATTCTCTGCAAACAAATTCGTGTTCATATTCGAAATACTCTGCTATTTGCCGGAGTGTGAATTTTTACATTAATTTTAATGAATCATAGAGAAGAGGGGATTATCAGATGCATGTCTGTATCGTCGGTACCGGATATGTCGGCCTAGTCACCGCCGCGTGTTTTGCGGAAATGGGAAATCAGGTTTGTTGTGTGGATATTAACCCGGCTGTCATTGATACATTGAATAATGGCGGAATACATATATATGAACCCGGGCTCGAGGATATTGTACAGCGGAATCTTGCGGAGAAGCGCCTGAGTTTTACGACGGATATTGCCGAAGGAATGGAAAACTCCCTTTTTATATTCAATTGCGTGGGGACGCCGCCAAAGCCTGACGGCTCGTGTGATTTATCATATGTTCTGGGTGTTGCCACCCAGGTTGGCAGGCATATGAAGGATTATAAAATTGTCATCAACAAATCCACCGTTCCGGTCGGGACAGCCGATAATGTGCGTAAAATTATTCAGAAGGAGCTGGCGCTGCGAAACGTTGACATTGAATTTGACGTGGTCTCCAACCCTGAATTCCTTAAAGAGGGGGATGCCATCAAGGATTTTATGAAGCCGGACCGGATTATTATCGGAACAGATAATGCCAAAGCGGCCGGATTGCTGGGAGAAATGTATGCCCCGTTTGCCCGGAGCAGGGATAAATTTATTACAATGGGTGTTCGAAGTGCTGAAATGACCAAGTATGCCGCTAACTGCATGCTGGCCACGAAGATTTCATTCATTAATGAAATGGCCAACATTTGTGAATCAGTGGGAGCGGATATAAAAGATGTTCGTATCGGAATCGGGTCGGATCACAGGATTGGGTATCATTTTATCTATCCCGGAGTGGGTTATGGCGGTTCCTGCTTCCCCAAAGACGTTAATGCCCTGATTCAGACTTCATTGAGCTGTAATTATACCCCCGAGCTTTTGACTGCGGTGGATGCCGTGAATAACCGGCAGAAACTGATGCTGGCAGGCAAAATCCGTCAATATTATGAGCAATTCGGCGGGGTCAAGGATAAAGTTTTAGGCATGTGGGGTCTTTCATTCAAAGCGAATACAGATGATATCAGGGATTCAGCGGCGATTGAAATTCTTCGTGATTTGACGGCTTCCGGTATGCGGGTTTATGCTTATGATCCGGCCGCAGGAGAAAATTCCCGAAAAGCCCTTGCTGACAATCCGCTGGTTGAAATCATGGATAATCAATATGATGTTTTAAACGGTGCTGATGCCCTGGCGGTGGTCACGGACTGGAATCAGTTCCGCAATCCCGATTTTAATATGATTAAAAATAAACTGAAAAAACCAGTAATTTTTGACGGGAGAAATCTGTATTCTTCCAGGCAGATGGCTCAGATGAATTTTACCTACTTCTGTGTGGGACGCCGGTCAGCGAATTGACCGGATGTCGGCCGGGTTTTTTGATTGCCCGGCGATTTGTAAAAGGTTGCGCCGCGGATCATGAATTTAATTTATATTTTAGTTTCAGTTTTACTATATGCACTTTCATTCCCTAAATTTAATTTATGGTGGCTTTCCTTTGTTTCGTTAGTTCCGTTTTTTGGGGCGCTCGATCGCGCGGACTCCCCGTCCAAAAATCTGTTTTACGGGGTTTTGTGGAGTGTCGGTCATTCCTTTGGCATGGCATACTGGGTGTTTTTAACGACCCTGAACCATTATGAAGTTCCGTTTGCCAAATCTGTCTTATTTTTTACCCTTTGCGTAGTGATTCCCGTTATCTTAATTTATACCGGTTTTGCAGTTCTGTACCGTTTTTTACATCAGGATCGCTTATTCTTTTATGCCCTGGTTGTGCCGTCCTTATGGGTGCTCCTGGAATATTCAAAGGCCGTCGTCCCGTTCCTGATCCCCTGGGGTGGGCTGGAGTATGCACTGGTTCCTTTTTCTGACTTTATTCAGATAGCCGATTTGACCGGCGGTTATGGGATTATGTTTATCGTTGTGGCAGTCAATTCGTTGTTCTTATTTACCGTAAATCATTTACAAATGTCGCAGCCGCCGGAGATTGAAGATGGCAAACAACCGACCCATCGACTGCAAAAATCATGCACCTCGTGGATTCCATTAACACTCATCGTTTTACTGATCGGGATTCCAGTTGTCTACGGCACGCATCAGTTGAAAATTTTCAATGGATCGATCCAGAAAGCAGAGGAAGCGAAGCATTCCGTTCATGTGACTCTGGTGCAGGGGAATTTCAGCACAACGGAGCGATGGAGCGGAATGGGATTTTACCGGCGGGTAATGAGCTATCTCGAAATGTCGAAGGAAACCGTGCAGGTCGGCGAACGGGTCATTGTCTGGCCGGAAACCACGTTGAATTCATCTTCAAAGGTCAATGACGCGTTATTTGTCGAACTCATGCGGGATATCGGACCTGATTCACTCTTGATTTCCGGTGGTCTAAAAACCGGCGGAAATAATAATGAGGTATTTAACTCGGCATATTTTATTTCCGGTTCCGGCCGTTTGCTGCGGTATGATAAACACATTCTCCTGCCATATGCTGAAACGTCTCCGTTAATTGATCTGCTGGATAAGTACTATTCCGCTCCCAGCGAATTCATGGCAGGGCAAA
The DNA here is from genome assembly GCA_024641805.1 of Desulfococcus sp. Lineage (GTDB taxonomy): Bacteria > Desulfobacterota > Desulfobacteria > Desulfobacterales > Desulfosalsimonadaceae > SURF-3. The sequence continues at coordinate 4,596 of JAHECJ010000087.1, read as the reverse complement.
CGCCTTTATGCATCCATTCGCCGGGAGGTCCTGTCGGTGTTTCGATCTGTTTTGAAATTTTATACCCTGGATTTATTCGTCAATCCGTAAAAGACGGGGCGCAATATCTGGTGAACATTTCAAATGATTCATGGTTCGGCGATTCGCCCATGCCTTACATCCATTTAAACGCAGCCCGCCTCCGCGCAATTGAAAACAGAAGATTTCTGCTTCGCACATCCAACAGCGGCTTTTCTGCTGTCATTTCACCCACCGGTCAGGTCGTGGCGCAAAGCCGCCTTTTTACGAAAGAACGGGTTGACGGCGATTTTTTAAAAATGGATGAATTAAGTTTTTATGCCGGGCATGGAAATATGATATTGATTGGTTCGGCCATCATCCTTTTAGCCGCATTGATCCAGGTGATCATCAAAAAAGATTACGGTTTTTGATTATCCTTCATCATTTTTTCAAGTTCCAGCCGCATGGTTTCCCGGCGGCGAAACGCATCGGCTTCCGTCCCGAAGGATTTGTTCTGAAGTTCCTCAATCTTTTTGTTTTTTGCTTCTTCCGTCAGGCCGGTATTTTCAAGAATCTTTTTTTCTTTTTCCCGGTAGTCGGTTTCATTCTGTTTTTCCGAGGCAATCTGCTGATCCACTTCATCAAGCCGCTTAACGACTTCCGGGGTGAAAAACTCCGTCCGGAATTCCTTGATTTTGGCCTGGCGCGCGTCTTCAGAATCTATTTCATCCATATCTTTTTTATAAATTAACAGTTTTTCCTTATACCGGTTATAATTGTTGGGATGTTCTTCGATGGCATCTGAATCCTTTCCCCACATATCTTCATTTAGTTTTATGAGCAGGTCTTCCTTGGCGTCTCCATAGAGGGATTTATCGCCGACAATATCCGCGCGCCGGAAAGCATATTCTTTGGCCTTGACATCCGCGCCAAAAAGTTTGTCCGCAAGTTCTGCACCTAAGCGGTCTCTCCGGAATTCCTGAATTTGTTTTAAGGTTTCAATTGCCTCTTCAGTGGACTTGGCGCTGGTCAAGTTTCTGAATTCATCCAAGAGATCCATTTCGCATTGCAAATAATTTTTATAGGTATCAAAAAGTGTCTGGGCTTCCGCTTCGGAAAATTCAGCGAATAAATATTTTTTTACTTCATCAAAGTGTTCCCCCAGGGTCGTGCTTTTTCGGAAAAGATGTTCCAGGTGTTTAAAGTATTTTAATGTGGTATATGAGTTAATAAGGCCCTCCGCAAATATTTCCCTGAGATCCAGTTCCGGGTCCTGCTGGTCGACGGTATCCTGGGCGGATGCGTCCGGAGTTGAAGTCTCAGGCGTATTGCCGGTTGTTTGGGTTCGAGGTAATGACTTTCGTGATTTTATGACATCTTCAAGGCTGATGTTATAGTTTTTGTCAAATATATATTCGTTCTGTTTATTGTCTTTTGGAAAAAGCCAGTAGCCGATCAAAAAGAGAAGTATAAAAATTCCTGTGATCGCAACCGCTTTTTTATTTTTAACTGTCATTGCCCCGCCTCCGGAAAAATACAATTTTATAATAGATTTTCAGAATCTGTCTGAAAATTTTCAGTCATACTGATAACAGGGATTCCCCTTCCGGGCAAGTCGTTTTCAGATCATCACGCTAAATAAGGTGTTATCCGATGATTCTGCCATGGGATAAAGATTATTGTTGACCTGGTTTGATCGTCTATATAACTTTGCCGCATCTGTGCAAAAGAATTCCTGAGTTTGGCATAAATTAAAGGGCATTCTCATTGTGGCTTTTCAATTCAATAGCTCCCGGTAAATAACGCCTCGGGTTTTTATTTTCACTGACAGGTCTGATTTTATATTTAAATTCTCCGTTATCACAAAAAATGGTTGTACAAAATGGTAAAGAAAAAAATCGGCATTAGTTTGTCTCCTGAACAAAAAGAAGCTGTTGAATATATCGGACCCGCGCTGGTCGTTGCCGGCGCGGGGTCAGGGAAAACCCGTACACTGACAGCAAAAATTGCCTATCTGATCGATCATGGCTATTCCCCGGAACGGATTTTGGCAATAACATTTACAAACAAAGCGGCCGGAGAGATGAAATCCCGGCTTGTCGGCCTGACCGGTCTTTCAATCGACCGTTTCCCCTGGGTCAGAACCTTTCATTCCGCTTGTTTTAAAATATTAAAGCAACATTGTCAGATCCTCGGTTATAATTCGCCGCTCCAGATATATTCTGATTACCAGCAGCAGAAAATACTCAAAGAAATACAGCTGAAACTCAACATTGATAAAAAATATCTGTTTCCCATTCGCTCGCATCTCTCCAACGCCAAAAACTCGGGAGATCCGGGAATTTATTTTGGCGCCCAGCGTCGGATGGCATATGTCAATCTTCATGAAATTTATGATTTGTATGAAAAAGAACTTCTGTCAAAAAACGCGGTGGATTTTGACAATATTTTGATGATGACACGGAACCTTCTGCGAGATCACACAGAGATACAGAAACAATATCAGAGCCTTTTTTCATATTTATTAGTGGACGAATATCAGGATACCAACAACCTTCAGGAAGATTTGACCCGCCTGCTGATCGCAGACGGCAATCTCTTTTGTGTAGGTGATGACTGGCAGGCGATTTACGGATTCCGGGGCAGTAATGTGGACCATTTCATTCGATTTGAAGAAAACTACAAAGGGGCCAAAATTTTTCGGCTTGAACAGAATTACCGTTCCTCCGAGGAGATTGTCCATACGGCCAATGAATTGATCCGGTTTAATAAAAATCGTGTGGAAAAAGAGTGTTTCTCCCAAAAAAACGGCGGTCTCATTGAAGTTCATGATTTTTACAGTGATGATGAAGAAGCCGGTTGGGTGGCGCGAAAAATCAGAATTCTCTATGATTCCGGAATAAAATATGAAAATATGGCGGTTTTATATCGAACCAAGTTTTGTTCCTTAAGTTTTGAGAAGGCATTTCGTTCAGCCGGTATCCCCTATAAAATGCTCGGGGCCAAGGGCTTTTTTGAACGAAAGGAAATTTTGGATATTACCTGTTATCTGACGGCCGCAGTATTTGAAAAAGACGATGTGTCTCTTGAACGAATACTCAATACACCGAAACGGGGTATAGGACCGGGCGTGTTAAAGAAAATCAATCAGATGCGAACCGGAAATATGAGTCTGCAGGATGCCGTGCGTAAAGCGCTGGAGGAAAAGGTGCTGCCGGAAAAGGTTTATAAAGCGATTAAAAGTTTAATAGGATTGCTGGATGATATCAAAACCATGCTACCCGATGCGGCTATCAGGGTAATCCTGGAGCGTTCTGAATATCTTGATTATCTGCAGAAATATTCTAAATCGGGCAGTGACTATACAGCAAGGGAGGAAAACATCGACCAGTTGATATATTCGGCATCGCAGTATTCGACATTGCTCGAATACCTTGAGGATGCATCGTTGGTAAAGGAAGACAAAGATGAGGATGAAAATCCGGAAACCGGCGTCAGTCTGTCCACAATGCATGCCAGCAAAGGACTGGAGTTCCATGTCGTGTTTGTCGTGGGATGCGAGGAGAATTTACTGCCCCACTGGAAATCAAAGGAGTCGGAATCTGAAGTCCAGGAAGAAAGGCGGCTGATGTATGTGGCCATGACCCGGGCGGAGCAATGCCTTTATATTTCTTCGGCCGGTTACCGCAAGGGCCAGTTCAATCCTACCAGCCGGTTTATCGCCGAATTGTCAAGTTCAACGTATGTGCTATAATATAATTAATTTTTTCTTATAGTTTTAAGCTTTTGTTCAAGTTCTTCATGAAGTTTTTTCTTTTTTTCCGCCTGTTCCGATTGGATGGATTTAATTTTTTGGATCTGCGATTCTCTCGATTTTTTGAATTGGTCCAACTCGGACTGCAGGTTATTGATTTCCGGCTGATCGGGAATTTCTTCAATATTTAAGTGTTTGTTGATAAAAAATCGGGTTTCGCCCGGTTTTTCCAACGCCTCGATAATCTGCATTTCGCTGAGTTTAAGGCATAAGCGATGCCCTTCTTCCAATGAGACGGAAAGGGTTTCGCAGATATTCTCGATCGTCGGCGGTCCGGCATTCTTATGTTCATGAATTCGGATGGCCGCTACCACAAGGTGGGCCATTCTATAAAGGTTGTTTTTTTTCATTTGTTTAAATTACCCTGTTGTAGAATCAGTGTCGTATGTGATATCAAAAAAACTAAATTTAAATTTGATAAGCGCACAAATATTGATGACTGCAGGTCAGCGATAACTTGACACAATTTGATAATAATCGTATCATCCGCTAAATTTTTGTCAAGTTTATCAAACGTCAAGCCGGCAAGCATTCATTAACATGCCATATGTGGAGGATATAATGACCGATATTTACGATGTAACCGCCAGAGAGATTTTGGATTCACGGGGGAACCCGACTGTGGAAGTGGATGTCATGCTGACTTGCGGCGCAAAAGGCCGGGCCGCGGTTCCCTCAGGTGCCTCAACAGGAACCCGCGAAGCACTTGAACTCAGGGATGGGGTTAAGAACAGGTATATGGGAAAAGGCGTTCAAAAAGCGGTTGAAAACGTTAAAAATAT
>JAHECJ010000086.1 GCA_024641805.1 Desulfococcus sp. | reverse complement strand
CTTGTGGTGCTGCCGGCGGTGAAAAAACCGGTTTTTCGGAGCGTTTTTGCTTTGATTTTTTCGCGGATTCCAGTTGACTCGCACATCCAGAAACCACGAAAGATAAAAGAAGGAGTACGAGAAACCGGTACAACATTTTACCATTCATATGCGTTTCCATTCCTATTCCCGTTTCCTTCTCCGATTTAACAGGCTTTTATGATAATGGGATGACGATCAACATCCTATTCAAATTGCTATTTTACTTGATATCAAATTCTTATCAAATTGTTTTTCAATTATTATGCAAGAAAAGAACTATCAATCTTCCTGTAAAAATGACGATTTCGCATTTAAATATCGCTTTTTTCATCAAAAATTGTTTCATGCGGCAACCAGGCGTTTTTCCATATCAAAAGCAAGCCCCCCCTTGAACCCAACAATATTTATTGTTATCATTGCCACAATGTAATAGTTATCTTGTTCTAAATTAAATACAAAAAAAACTGAAAGGCTGCGATGAGAGTCTTGATAGCGGACGACGGACTGACCATCCGCCGGCTGCTGGAAACATATTTGAAAAACTGGGGTTATGAGGTGGTAACGGCTTCAGACGGCAATGAAGCATGGGAATTGCTGAAGACCCCGGATGCCCCCCGGCTCGTAATTCTTGACTGGCTGATGCCGGGCATGGATGGTGTGGATGTCTGCCGCAAGGTAAGAGATCTGCCGCACGGCAACCTGTTTTATATTATCATCTTTACATCTCTTGAAGACAAAAAAGACCTGGTGACCGCCCTGGACGCCGGGGCCGATGATTTTATTATCAAAAGTTTTGACAAAGAGGAACTGCAGGCCCGCATTAAAGTGGGGGAACGGGTTGCCCGGTTAAAATCCGAACTGGACAGCCGGGTCAAAGAACTTGAAGAAACCATGGCCCATGTGAAGCTGCTGCAGGGAATTCTCCCCATTTGCATGCACTGTCATAAAATACGGGATGACCGGGAAGTCTGGCAGCAGCTCGATGAATACATCACCGAGCACACGGACGCCATGCTCAGCCACGGTCTCTGCCCGGAATGCTACGCGGAGCACTATTCGGAAGCTGAGGAAGATTCTGAAGACGAGATAAAGGAATAGCTGTTTCGCAGGCTCGAAAATAAAGGCCGGGCCGGTCAAATTCTGACAAAACCGGATCGGAATTTTCGGCCCGGGAATCAATCGTCCAACCCCGCACGTCCTTTCCATCTTTCCAAAAGAATGTTACTCCTCTCAAAAACCTGATCCTCAAAAAAGACTTGTGCTTTCTTTTCAGCAAAAAAAATGGTAAAGTGAATTATTTTTGAGTATTATCAGCTTTTCGCACCAGCCGGACAGATACTTTTCAGGCCTACAATTCAAAACGGAAAAAGGAACACCCCCCATGCAGGATCTCACCAGAGCACAAAAAGCCCGGGTTGCCATACGGTCTTTCAAAACCATTGCCTATGCCCTGGCCTTAAGAGGCTTTTACCGGCCGTCGGGAAGAATGGGCCAAACCCTGGCCGACTGCCTTATCACCCTGAGCCCTGAAATCTACGGCAGCATGAACGACCCCCGGGTGGTGGAACTCAACGGGCTGGAATATGTCATCGACCGGCTGCCCCGGGGCATTGAAGAATGCACGCGCATTATTCTGACGGAAGAGGAGCAGTTTGGAGAAAATGCGTTTGAAAAAATCATTCCCCTGAAACGCCGCCGGGCCTGTTACCGGATCAGCGACAATGAAATCTGTTTTGTGATTACCCGGGGGCTGAGCGAAATATATGATATTTTAACCCACATTACGTTCCTGAACCTGGAGGCCAAGAAGATCCGGACCCGGATGAACGATGAAACCGGAAGCGTGACCAATGAATGGAGAGACCTGGAAAAGATCATTGACCGGATCGACAACCTGACCAAGCAGGAAGTGGAGCAGGCTATCTGGGATCTCTCACTGGTGGTGGGTCGGTCGTATCATGAAACGCGAAAAGTCTATGATTCCTTTGAAAAAAATAAGCGGGAAAACAAAAGCAACAACGGCCTTTTCTCCCTGATATACAATCTGGGCAAGCGGGTGGAACAGGAACAAAAATCCAGGGAAAACTACCTGACCGTTCATTTGACCCCATCGCTGATGAATATTATCGCCCATCAGCGATACGGCGAACAATGGGCTGAGGATATCAAGAACAAACTCCTGACGCTCAACCTCCAGGACCGCCCCCTGCATATTATCAGCGCCAACCTGCACAGCGTGCTGAACCTGGTCTACGGATACGCCGGAATACGGGCCTGCGGAAACCAGACGGACAGAGCCGATGATGAACTCTACCGCTTTGTCAAATGCCTCCGGGACCAGGGCGCCGATATTATCAAATTTGCCGCAACGCACGGATTTCATGAGCTTCCGGACCGTTCCGGAACCCACATCGACTGCCAGATTATTGATACCGGCGGTCTCGACGGCGTAGCCTTTCATCCGGATTTGAAGCTGAATATGTCGACGGCCGCGGATGAAAAAAAACCGGTTCTTCTGGTCATGGATTACGCCTTCGGCGCACAGGCTTTTGAAGTCATGGACCGCCTGCTGGAACCGTTCAACAAAAACCATGACATGCTGATGAATGTAAGATCCATCTCCGTGATGGGCAAAGCGGGCATCCTGCCCGGGAAAAAAGGCGACATCATGCTGGCGACCGCCCATGTTATCGAGGGCTCTTCGGACAATTATATCTTTGACAACGACCTGTCCCGGAAGGACTTTGATCCGGATATCAATGTCTATGCCGGCCCGGTCATCACCGTTCTGGGCACTTCCCTCCAGAACCGGGACCTGCTGGAAAAATTCCAGTCCAGCTGGAACACCATCGGCCTGGAAATGGAAGGCGGGCACTATCAGCGCGCCATCAGCGCGGCGATTATCAAGCGGCACATTTCCAAGGATGTGAAAGTCCGCTATGCTTACTATGCGTCGGATAATCCCCTGACCAGCGGCCAGACCCTGGCTGCCGGGGTAATGGGGGCCGAAGGCGTCCGGCCGACGTATATGGTGACCAAGGTTATACTTGAAAAAATATTTTCATAGCGAGGGCTTTGCAAAAAGTCCAAATTCTGTGTTGCACGGCGTTCTTCGTCACTCACCGTACATTCGTACGCCTCGTTCCTCAGAACTTGTGCGCCTTGAATTTGGCGCTTTTTTCTTTGCCCCCGCCCTTCAGGACATAACTTTTTACAAACTCAACAGCCTGTTGAAAGGGTTATAAAGAACCGGCAAAATGCATTCTAACCGAATCAAAAAACTGGCTCCTGCGGCTTTGCTAATCATTTTTATGGCAATCGGTTTTATGTTAAACCGCCCGGGACCCGAAGGCGGCAATCCGTTCACCCAATCCCAACCGAACCTGTTTTTTCCAGCCCAGAACAATTCCCTTGCAAACGCAAACATAGCCTGGCTCAACAAAAAGTGGACCGGCAATTTTAAGGCCATGGCCAAAAAAAATGTCATCCGCGCCCTGGTCCCTTACAGTAAAACATATTACTTTTTAGACGGAATCGATCAGCGGGGGCTTTCCTATGAAATGCTGAAAGCATTTGAAAAATTTATTAATAAGGAGCTGAAACGGGATATTCTCCAGGTCCGGGTCATAATTATCCCCACCCAGCGGGACCGGCTGATTCCGGATTTAATCAACGGATTGGGCGACATCGCCGCCGGCAACCTGACCATCACCCCGGAACGCCAAAAACAGGTGGATTTTTCAATCCCCGGTATTTCCGGTGTAACGGAAATTCTTGTCACCGCCCCCGGACTCCCGGCGGTCAAAACCATAGAAGACCTTTCCGGGAAAACCATCTACGTCCGGGAGTCCAGCAGCTACTTTGAAAGCCTGGAAGAAATAAATCACCGGTTTAAAAAGAAAAAGCTGAAACAAATAAACATCAAAAAGCTGGATGAACTGCTCGAAGACGAAGATATCCTTGAAATGATGAACGTCGGCATCATTCCGATGACGGTGATCGACAGCCATAAAGCCGACTGCTGGTCCGGCATATTCAAAGACCTCTCTTTTTGCCGCCACATAAAGCTAAGAGAAAACGGTCAGATTGCCTGGGCGGTTCGAAAAAACTGCCCGATGCTGCGGCAAAAAATCAATGACTTTAGGAAAACCCATAAAAAAGGAACGCTTATGGGAAACATCCTTTTTAACCGGTACCTTGGATCCTGTCAGTGGGTGAGCAATCCCATGGAGAAAGATGCGTTCCGCCGGTTTGAAAAATCAGTTTCTCTTTTTAAAAAGTATTCTCAAAAATATGATTTTGACTGGCTGATGATCGCCGCCATGGCTTACCAGGAATCCCGGATCAATCAGAACAAGGAAAATCCCAGCGGCGCGGTGGGGGTAATGCAGGTCCTGCCGTCCACAGCCGAGGACCCCAATGTGAATATTGCCGATATCCATACCCTGGAAGGAAATATTCATGCGGGCATCAAGTATCTCGCATTTCTCAGGGACCGTTATTTTGCCGAAGAACCCATGGATCCGCCAAACAAAATGTTTTTTACCCTGGCCTGTTACAATGCCGGCCCGGCAAAGATATCGCAGCTCCGGGAGGCCGCCGGCCGGATGCACCTGGACCCGGATATTTGGTTTGACAATGTCGAAATCGCGGCCGCCAGGGAAATCGGCCTCGAAACCGTGCAGTATGTGAGCAATATTTACAAATATTATATTGCCTACCGCATGGTTGTTGAAGCCGACAAACAGAAAAAAGAGATCAAAAAACAGTACACCGCCGGGTAAGCTTGCTATTAACCGGTTTTTAAAAGATTTTCACTGAAACGGAAAACGAATTTAACTATTTAATATCATTAAAAAAATATTTTTTTAAAGGAATGACGTTATGACTTTTGACTGTATCAAATTTGAAAAAGAAGCTCCGGTAGCCGTTATCACGCTCAACCGGCCCCAGGTGTTAAATGCCATGAACAAACAGATGTGGTTGGAAATTCAAACAGCGCTGGAAGAGGTGAAATCCGATGACGCCATCCGGGTTCTGTTGTTTACCGGCGAAGGCCGGGCATTTTCCACGGGTGCGGATTTAAAGGAATCCAAAACCCGCACCCTTGAAGCCTATCGCGATTACCTGGAATTCCTGCAAAGCGTCTCTATGGAGATCATCCGGTTTGAAAAACCCACCATTGCCGCCATCAACGGGTATGCGCTGGGGTCGGGTTATGAACTGGCCCTGGCCTGCGATATCCGGATAGCCGCAGAAGACGCGGCCATCGGCTCCCCGGAGGCCCGGGTTTCGTCATCCGCCACCGGCGGATCCTTCCGGCTCCTGCTGGATCTCATCGGGCCGGCAAAAGCAAGGGAACTGCTGTTTACCGCGGAAAATATCGATGGCCGCATGGCCGAAAAAATCGGTCTGGTCAACAAATGCGTCCCCAGGGACCAGCTGATGGCGGCAACCCGGGCCATGGCTGATAAAATTGCCGAAAATTCGGCGTTTTCCATAAAAATGCTGAAACAGGGGCTCCTTCGGGCAGCGGACGGAGAAGGCATGGAAACGCTGATGGCGTTTGAAGTGGAAGCCTGTCTGGCCTGCGTGTCATCCAAAGAGCGCGTATCTGCTCTGTCGGAGTTTGAACACCGTAAAAAATCCTGATTCGTTCATTTGCTTTGTTATAAGGGGATCGCGGTAAAGCATCTGCAGCTTCTCCCCTTATGCCTCGCAAATGGACGAATCAGGCTAATAATAATCCGGTTAAATCAATTCACTCAGAAAAGAGGAAAGCCAAATGTCGATTGAATCCATATTAAACGCCGAATCCGTAGCCATTGTGGGCGCGTCGAAAGATCCCACCAAACGGGGCCTGCAGACCATCCGGTCCCTGATTGATGAAAAATATGAAGGCCGCATATATCCGGTCAACCCGAAAGAAAAGAAAATCCTGGGCTTTACGTGTTACAAAAAAGTATCGGATATCGAAGGGCCCGTGGATATCGCTTTAATTGCCACACCTGCCAGAACCGTCCCGTCTGTTCTGGCGGACTGCGGCAAAAAAGGCGTTAAAGGGGCGGTCATTTTAGCCGTGGGATTCGGCGAAATGAATGAAGCCGGCAAAGCCCTCGAGCAGGAAACCCTGTCCATTGCCAGACAAAACAACATCCGCCTGATCGGTCCGAACACATCGGGCATGATGAACATGCATTCCGGGCTGAACCTGGTCGGATTGCGGGAAACGCCCAGGGGCAGCATCGGCCTGCTCAGCCAGAGCGGAAATATGGCCCTGACGCTGATTACCGAGGCCCGGCTAAAAAGCCTGCAGGGATTTTCATATTACATCGGGGTGGGCAATGAAGCGGACATCAAGTTTCATGAATACCTGGATTTTTTAAAAGATGACCCGGACACACGGGTGATCCTGATGTACGTGGAAGGCATGCGCGACGGGCGCAAATTTCTTCAGCAGGCCTATCAGACGAGCATCCAAAAACCGATTGTTCTGCTCAAAAGCGGGCGCTCCGCAACCGGGCAGCGGTCGGCGGGCTCGCACACCGGCGCTCTGGCCGGAATTTCAGAAGTTGCCAGAACCGCTTTTAAACGGGCGGGAATCATTGTCATTGAAAAATCAGATCAGCTGTTTCCCGTGGCCGAAACACTGGCCTGCCTTCCGCCCCTGAAAAAAAACAAAGTGGCCATCCTTGCCGACGGCGGGGGCCATGCCACCATTGCGGCGGATATCCTCACGGATCTTGACATAGAGGTTCCGGAACTTTCGGAAACCACCCGGAACAAACTGAAAAAACTTCTCCCGCAGGCGGCATCCGTCCGAAACCCCATTGATATTGCCGGCGGCGCCGATGCGGACCCGACTATTTTTGCGGATTGTGCGGAAATCCTTCTCAATGACAAAAATATCAGCGGCCTGCTGGTGGTGGGCCTGTTCGGCGGATACGGCATCCGGTTTTCGGAAAGCCTGGGCCTCATGGAAGAGGACGCGGCGCACCGGATGGGCCGGCTGGTCAAAAAGATCAAAAAGCCGATTATCGTTCACAGCCTGTACGGGTCTGAAAAATCCCATCCCCTGCATCTGCTTCGCTACTATAAGATTCCGGTCTACGACTCCCTGGACGTGGCAGCAAAATGCATGGGAGCGCTGGGTGAATATGAGAATTATCTGACATCTTATCATGCCAAGACCAACTTTGTATTAAACGAGGGCGCAAAACGGAAACCCGAGGTTGTTGAACTTATCGATAAAGCGAAAAAAGAAGGGCGGAGCGCTTTGCTCGAACACGAAGCCAAGGAGTTGATGGCCCTTCACGGCGCACCGGTCACCAAAGACCTCCTGGCAAAAACCGCCGGGGATGCCGTCCGGTTTGCCCAAAACATGGGCAACGGCGTGGCGCTCAAAATCGTATCCCCGGATATTCTTCACAAAAGCGACGCCCGGGGGGTAAAGGTCAACCTGCGGACAGAAAAAGACGTCCGGAAAGCGTTTTCCGAAATCATCGAAAATGCCCGCGCATATAAACCGGATGCCGATATCCGGGGCGTGCTGGTATCGCCCATGGCCGGCGGCGGAACGGAGGTGATTATCGGAACCAAAATAGATGATCAGTTCGGGCCGGTGATCATGTTCGGCATTGGCGGCATCATGGTGGAAGTGTTAAAGGATGTGGCCTTTCGCGTCCTGCCCATATCGTATAATTCAGCCAAACAAATGATCCAGGAAATAAGATCATACCCCATTCTCAAAGGAGCCCGCGGAAGGTCAGCGGGCGATGAACGGGCCCTGAGAAGACTGCTGCTG
>JAHECJ010000085.1 GCA_024641805.1 Desulfococcus sp. | reverse complement strand
AATGTATGAAACGCTTTCACTGGTGGCCCCGTCGGATGCGACCGTATTAATCACCGGCGAAAGCGGGACCGGCAAAGAGCTGGTCGCCAATGCCATTCATCAGAACAGTCCGCGAAAAAACAATCCGTTTATTAAAGTCAATTGTGCGGCGCTGCCGGAAACATTGCTGGAAAGCGAGTTGTTCGGACATGAAAAAGGGGCGTTTACCGGCGCCGTTACCCAGAAAAAAGGGCGGTTTCAGCATGCCCATACCGGCACCATCTTTTTGGATGAAATTGCTGAAATGCCGGCCACCACCCAGGTGAAAATCCTTCGGGTGCTCCAGGAACAGGAGTTCGAACCGCTGGGGAGTTCGAAACCGGTAAAAATTGATATACGAATTATTGCCGCAAGCAATCGAATTTTAGAAGATGAGATCGAAAACGGCAATTTTCGAGAGGATTTGTATTACCGGCTCAATGTGGTTTCCATAAAAATTCCGCCGTTGAGGGAAAGAAAAGATGACATTCTCCTGCTGGCGGATTATTTCCTGAAAAAATATTCGGATAAAAACAAAAAGATGATCAAGCGGTTTGCCCCCCGGACCATCGATCTGCTGATGCGGCACTCCTGGCCGGGGAATGTCCGGGAACTGGAAAATGCAGTGGAGCGGTCGGTGATCTTGTCCAGAGAGGAGATGCTTTCACCGGAGTACCTGCCGGATGCGATCAAAGCGCTGGATGTCGATGAGTCGGATGACGGGACCGACTTTTCAGCCGGCCAGTCTTTAAAAGAGGTTGAGAAACAGATGATTCTGCGAACCCTGGAAGAAACCAGCGGAAACCGGACGCACACGGCGGATATTTTAGGTATTAGCCGAAGGACGTTGCAGCTCAAGCTCAAAAAATATGACATAAAATAATGCATATCCATACCTTAGACAACTGGCGGCACGGCCATGATTTTACGCTGATCCATGAAAAGGGTGAACTCAGGACCCGGCAGGTGCTGGCGCTGACGGTGATCACCATGGTGGCGGAAATCATCGCCGGCAGTGTCTTCGGCTCCATGGCCCTGCTCGCCGACGGCTGGCATATGGGAACTCATTCAGCCGCGTTTGCCATCACCATATTTGCCTACCGGTATTCCCAAAAACACTCGGCAGACAGTCGGTTTACTTTCGGGACCGGCAAGGTGAGCGTCCTGGGCGGTTTTGCCAGTGCCGTGGTTCTGGGGGTTGTCGCGCTCCTCATGACGATTGAGTCGATTCAGCGGTTGTTTGTTCCGCAGGTTATTCATTTTAACGAGGCCATTGTCGTGGCCGCGTTGGGTCTGACAGTCAATCTGATTTGTGCCGTCATGCTGCAGGGGCATCATGTTCCGGCTCATGGTCACGATGACGAGAATAATAGCAATCATGGGAATGTTCATCACCATTCAGATCATAACATACGGGGGGCCTATCTGCATGTGATTGCCGATGCCCTGACATCGGTATTGGCGATTGCTGCCCTGCTTTTCGGAAAATATTTCGGATGGAACTGGCTGGATCCGGTCATCGGAATTGTCGGCGCACTGGTGATTACCCGGTGGGCGCTGGGACTTCTGAATGATACCAGTACGATTCTGCTGGATAATAATATTGATCTTGAACGAAAGCGGGAAATTAAAAGAGTGGTCGAATCCGATTCGGACAATCGGGTGTCGGATATTCATGTATGGAAAGTCGGGCCGGTGGATTATGCCGCGATGGTCTCCATTGTGACGCATTTTCCACAAAACCCGGATTATTATAAAAAATTACTGCATGAATTTTCTGAACTTTCCCATATAACGGTTGAAGTCAACGTTTGTAAGGAGGAACCTTGCATCTTGCCGAATGGAAAGCCCAGGCAAAAAATTGACGGACAGGGAAGCACGGTCAAAAAAGAATGGATTCAATAAAGTATTCAACAGCCTGCAATGATAATACAGGTAGTTGAGTGTCCGGACGACTCGGGGCTAAGCAGGCGAACTGAAACACTCGCTATCCGGATGGGTTGATTCAGTTTGCGCTGAATTCAGGACCGATTTGAGGCCTTCGGGAAACGCCTTGCAGTTTTTGCAGATCTCCAGCTTTTTTTTCCAGTCTTTATGATTGGCCCCGCTGCAGATGGTCCCGTTAATGAACCAGCACAAAGTCCCGGCTTGAAATTCCCACGCCGGGCATTCTTTTCTTTTCTCGTCACTGCACTTGTTCACTGACCAGCAAGGTTTCGCTGGGGTTAAGATTTCATCTTTTTTGGCGCAGAGAAACAATATCTGGCGTTCGGCATGCGCGGGAATGGTTCGCCATCCCTGTTCGTAGCTTCGAACCGCTTTGACAGATATACCCAGCAGTCGGGCCATTTCTTCCTGGGTCTTCTGCAGCTTTTTCCTGAAACTTTTAAACTCCTGTGCTTTCATTTCGTTATCCGGCCTTTATATGAATCTGATCCAAGAATATCACATTGTGGCATTGTTTTGTCAAGCTTAAAATGTATTCAAATTGAATCCAATTACTTATCCGTTATGAAAATGTATTTAAGTCTCGATTTTTTCTTCAGCCGATTAAAAAAAATACTCATATAGGCTTTATGGAAAAAGTGCAAGATGGTATTTTGTCACGGTCAGCTCAACCGTTCGAAAATAACGACCAGCATGATAAAAAAAACAGTGCCGTTAAGGCATTTAAACAAGGAGTGATAATTATTCTGATTTCGGCGCAGAAAGATATTTATAAAGGCTGCACAGACAAGAACAAGTGCGCTTCCGGCGCAGATCCACCCGGTTACATTGTGATTCTCCCAATACAAAATCGGAATAAATAAAATCATCACGCTAAAATTGACAATCCAGATAAACACAATTTTTTCAAGCTGGAACCGGTTAAATCGCTTCAGCATATTTTTTATAGCAGACTGGCGGTATTCGGAGCAATGCTTCAGCAAAATCAACCAGAAATGGGGCAGCTGCCAGAGACCGAAAAGAAGCATGATACTGGCAATTTTTAATGAGAAGAATTCTCCTTTGGCAGCCATCCACCCTATCAGCGGCGGCATCATTCCGCACAGGGCGCCCGGGAAGATAGCAAGAACGGTCCGGGGTTTAAGTGGTGTGTAGATACCATTATAGAGTATGATTGCTGTAATGCCCAGAAGTGGAAGGATAAAATCATTATTGATAAGGTGCAAGATGCCTATTCCAAGCATGATCAGAACAGCTGAGAGGATCAGCGCGCGGCTCGGCGGCAGCGCTTTTGATGGCAGTGCCCGGTGACGGGTTCTGGAAAAAAGCTGGTCGATATCGCGGTCCTGGTAATTGTTCAGGCATGCACCGCCGCAGGACAGTGAAAAAATAGCTGCAGCTGTCCAAAACAGTGACATGTCAAAAATGTTCGTGTGCATGAAATAGCCGAATATTGCGGACAGGCTGATCAGCAGGCTCATCGGTATTTTCATCAGCTGTAAAAAGAGGCGAAGTTTTTTCATCTATTCTTCTTCCAGCCACTTCTCATAATCTGCTTCCGGAACCACCCGCAGGGTGCCGTTCATTTCCGAGTGCCCGATACCGCAATACTCCGTGCAATGAAACATATATTCCCCTTCTTTGTCGGGATAGAACCAGACATATGAACTCATCCCTTTCACCGCGTCCACTTTCACCCGGAACGTCGGGATAAACAGGCTGTGGAGCACGTCTTCAGAGGTCAGGTTGATTTTGACCGGCTTGCCTTTGGGCACGACGATTTCATTTTCCACTTCCTTGCCGGTGGGATATACGACGATCCAGGAGAACTGCTGGGCGTATACTTCAATTTCGATAGCTCCGGGCGGTACATCCCTGAGACCAAGATACGATGACCAGCCGATGTAAAACATGGAAAGCGCAATGATAGTCGGTATAACGGTCCAGACGGTTTCAAGAATCCAGTTGCCCCGGATGTCTGATGGGTGAGGATTTTTGCTTCGTCTGTATTTGAATACAAAGACAATCATCAGTATCGTGATAAATGTCAGCAGTGCCAGAGAAAAGCCGATAATATAAATAAATGCCTGGTCGACACCTTTCAGTGGATTTGTAATATTATTCATATCCATCTTACCTGAATGAAATATCCCAGAAAATAAAACCGATTAAGATGGCCACACAAAACAGTGTCACCACAAATGAAATCCTGATCACCCGGTTTTCATATTTCAAATGCATGAAAAAAAGCACCACCAAGGTGCACTTTGTCGAAGCGATCAGCAACGCCGCCCATACATTGAATTTTCCCAGGTCAACCATGGAAACACTGATAGTAATGGCCGTGAGAATCAGCAGGGCGATGAGAATCCCGATGAGTTTTTTGTAAGATATCACGTGAGGATGTTCGTTTGTTATTTTCATAAATGCTGCTTTCCAGCGTTTGTTTTGGCCTGTTCGGACTTATATGATCAGGTAGAACAGGGGAAAAATAAAAATCCAGATAATATCCACCAGATGCCAGTAAAGACCGCAATTTTCAAGAATACCGTCATTTCCGGAATGTATGCGGTTTTTGAGGATCATCACCAGGCATACTGACAGCAGCACCATGCCGATAATAATGTGAATCCCGTGCAGGCCGGTGATGACGTAATAAAGCCCGAAAAACATATTTTCCCCGGTCGGTCCGTTTACGAGAGCCGGCGCATTGGGATAAATGCCGTGGTGAATTTTCTGGCCCCATTCAAAATATTTATTGATCAGAAAAATACCGCCGATTGCCACGGCAGCAGCAAGCAGGCCGGCCGCCAGTCCCCTGGAATTTTTCCGGAGCGCGGTGATGGATGCCGCCACTGAAAAGCTGCTGATCAGCAGAATGATGGTATTTACTGACCCGAAAACAAGGGAAAGTTCCTTGCCGCCTTCAATAAAATCTGTCGGGAATTTATGCAGATATGCGGCATACAGAATAAACATGCCGGAAAAGAGCATGATCTCCGTGTATAAAAACAGCCACATGCCCAGCCTTGCCCCTTTGGTGTCCGAATGTGTTTCCATTATATCAGCCTGTGCTTTCTGCTTTGAATTTTTTGATCACATCCGAAAAATCATAGGGATAGTCCTTGATTTCGGGAGGGGCGATAAAATTATGCAGAGGCGGCGGCGACGGCACGGTCCATTCCAGGGTGGTTCCGCCCCAGGGATCTGCTTCGGCATCTCTCTTATTTTTAAAACTTGCGAAAAGATTGAAAAACATTAAAGCGATGCCGGCAATCAGAATATAACCGCCGATACCGGCCAGCATGTTGCCGGTTTCAAATTTCGGCATATAATCATAATATCGCCGCGGCAGTCCCATAATGCCCAGAATAAACATCGGCAGGTAATGAAAAATAAAGCCGACGATAATCATGGTTGCGGCGACATAGGCTTTTTTAAAATCATACATTCTGCCGAAAATTTTCGGCCACCAGAAATGAAGGGCGGCAAAAAAAGCGAATCCTGTGCCGCCAAACATCACAAAATGGAAATGCGCCACGACAAAATGGGTGTCATGCACATGGATATCGGTACCCGCGGATCCAAGGACCAGGCCGGTCAGGCCGCCCACTGAAAACAGGTAGATAAAACCCAGTGAAAAAAGCAGCGGCGGTGTCATCAGGATGGACCCCTTGTACATGGTTGAGATCCAGGAAAAAACCTTCACCGCGCTGGGGATGGCCACTATGAAGGTGAGCAGGGAAAAAACAAATACCGCCACGTCACTCATGCCGCTGGTGAACATGTGATGTGCCCAGACAAGAGATCCGGCAATGGCAATAGCCATGCTGGATGCCACGATGGCTTTGTAGCCGAAAATGGATTTCCGGGAAAAGACCGGAATGATTTCGGAAATAACCCCCATGCCGGGCAAAATCATGATATAGACAGCCGGGTGGGAATACATCCAGAACAGGTGCTGGTAAAGTATCGGATCGCCGCCTTTGGATGCGTCAAACAGACCGATGGCAAATATTCTTTCAAAAAGAACCAGCAGAAGGGTGATGGACAGAATCGGGGTGGCCAGCAGCTGTACCCAGGCGGTGGCGTACAACGACCAGGTGAACAGGGGAATCTGCAGCCATCGCATGCCTTTGGCCCGCATCCGGTGAATGGTGGTGATGAAGTTTAAACCGGTGAGCATGGAAGACATGCCGAGGATGAATGCCGCCGTCAGGGTGGCGGAAACGTTGGTCTTTGTTGATACTGAAAAAGGCACGTAAAAGGTCCATCCTGTGTCCGGCGGTCCGCCGAAAAAAAGGGATGAAACAGCAAACAGACTGCCGAGAATATATAAATACCATGACAAGAGGTTGAGTTTCGGGAAGAATACATCATCCGCGCCGATCTGGATGGGAAGCAGAAAATTTCCAAAGATGGCGGGAATGGCCGGAATGATAAACAGAAAGATCATGATCACCCCATGGAGCGTGAACAGGGCATTATACGTTTGCGCGCCCATGATGGTTCTGCCCACAGACATAAGTTCGGTCCGGATCAGCAGCCCCAGGATCAGCGCTCCGAAAAACCAGAAAAGGATCACAAACAGATACATCAGGGCAATCCGTTTATGATCCATGGTGATCAGCCATGACCAGATACCCTTGTATTTCGTTGGTGAAGGTGTTTCAAAAAAAGAGTCGGATTCCGTCATGATTTTTTATTATTTCCTGTTTCCGCTGGATTTTTGCGCACCAAAAAAAAGATGAAACCTGCCAGAAGACTGATGATTAAAATTCCGGAAATCCTGAAGGTTTTGAATACATAGCGTTTGCCTTTCGGGTCGTAGTCAAAGCAGAAAGATACGATTTTTTTAATGGAGATTCCGGGGGTTCCTCTTTCTGCCTCGGCAATGGCCATGCTGATGTCAAACGGCAGGAAATCCGGACCGTACAGGTAACGGATAATTTTCCGGTCGCCCGCTACACACAGGAGTATGTTCGGGTGCACAAAGGAATGCGATGCCAGTTTTTTAAACTTAAATCCCATCGCCCGGGCCAGGGCGGAAATATTATCGGGGCTGCCGGTTAAAAAACGCCATTCGGACTCCGGAAAATCTTTTCTGAGCAGGTTTAGATAGTTTTTCTTTGCGCCGGCGGCATCTATAGGGGATTCTTCATCATCAAAGCTGAAGGCCAGCACACGGTATGACTGACCGGGGGTGAAGGTAACGTCGTTTAAGGCTCTGGAAAGATTTGACAGAAGAAGGCTGCATGTTTTGGGACAGTGATAGAAAACCGGTAAAATTAACGTGGGGCGGTCAATAAAATGTCCAAGCACTAAGGATTCACCGTTCTCATCGAGAAATTCGATATCCGAGGAAATGATCTGGCCCAGTTTTTCTGTGATACCGGTTTCGCCGGGAACGACAGCCGGCGGAATGCTGTCTCCGGTCTCAAACTGGCCCGTTTTGAACATATCCGGGTGCATCGGATGAACTGTGGAGTCTGAATGTTCCATGTCATGAGATGGGGTGTGGGAATGACTGCCTGCTGGCATGTTGGATGGATCGGTGTGATGCATGTGATCTTCTTCGGCAAAGGCAATCATCCGCCCTGGAAAGATGGTTATGCCGATGATTACCAAAAAGAGGATGACTTTTTTGAAAGCCATCCTCTTTTTGATGCCATAAATGGTATTCGTTTTTTTGGCTTCTAAAGAATTATACATAAATGTGTTTGATTATGGTATCCACTTAAAAAGTCAAAATGCCATCATAGCAGCGAAATGGATAGGCTTGAATATTCTGGTATTCGGGTCATCCGGGTGCGTAAGAAAATATCATTAGTTCTTTATCTCCTGATATTTGCCGGTGGACAGATTGACTTTCAACGCTGCGTGGTATTGATGCTTGGATATAAAACTGTCCCGCCC
>JAHECJ010000084.1 GCA_024641805.1 Desulfococcus sp. | reverse complement strand
CCTTATCCGGCTGGTACACATGGATAACAGGGTATCTTTGCGCGCCCAGCTCACGAATCCAGTCAAGCACCCTTAAATGATAAAGATCACCATTCCGGGTCGCCTCGCCAAAAGCGATCACTCCGCTGCAAGTCTCAAGATCCGGATCCGTGAGACTTCCCTTTTCTGGCGTTTCTTTTTTATATTTGTTTCCGCTCAAAAACTGTTTCTTGCCTGCGTACTCGGATAATTCCGGGATGGCATGCAGCCAATGAATTA
Source organism: Desulfococcus sp. (assembly GCA_024641805.1). GTDB lineage: Bacteria > Desulfobacterota > Desulfobacteria > Desulfobacterales > Desulfosalsimonadaceae > SURF-3. Next base: position 7,626 of record JAHECJ010000084.1, on the reverse strand, counting down.
CTCTTAGCGGAATCCCGGATCCATGAGCTAATCCACGCATTTCCTCTTTATCCTCAAGCGGAATATAGGGTGCGATCAAATCGTAGACCTCATCCATAGCATCTTCATGCACATCTTTTGAATTAGCATACGCCTTGACAATTCCTATGATATGATACACGTTCTTCCGGATGTCATCCTGATTCAGCCGCCCGTTCTGAAACCCCATTTCATAGGGAGAGCCTTTCATGACAACGACTTTGATATGATTATAAACAGGATCGTTCGTTTCAATAATTCTTGCCCTTGAAAGAACCTCTTCAACTGTCCGGTGATTAAAAAAAATCGTTCTTTGTTCGAGTTTTAGTTCATTTTCCGGGACACTCCAACTGCCGATCTTTCCCATCACATCATATCGATTGGGAAAATTTGAACATCCTCCGCAAACAACAGCGACCAGTAAATAAATCAATGTCTTTATCTTAAATTTTATCATAGGTCTTCCGATTTGATTTTAATATTAAAATATCCCCTGCAAGGTTCTGAGGTTCGGGGTTTTTGATAAAAATAAAAAAAGAACCCTGCTCTATTGTATTCCAACTACCGTAATTTCCGGTTGAAAAAATCAAGTGATTCCATTTTCACATAATGCAGTCCGAGTATGGCGGTGTAATGACCGGTCGGCAGGATAATTTTTTCAGGTTTGCCCATCTTGATCCACAATTCATTGCCGTTTTTATAGGGTACTGTGGAATCAAAGCGGCCCAGGACCATTAATGAATTTTCAGCATTAATATACTCCGCATAATTGATGGGGTCACAGGTAATCTTTGACTGCAGAAGGTTTTGAAATTCATCCTGGGATATATGATGTTCTTTCATATATTCTTCCCGTCGCTCGACAACTCCTTTTTCATCTGAGGTGGCAATGATCTCAGGGAGATTCCCGCCGGACAGGCACATCACTGTGGCTCTGATGCGCTTGTCCAAAGAACTGACGAGCGCCGCCTTGATGCTTCCCATGCTGATCCCGAATACACCGATTCGGTCGGCATCGAGGTCCGCCTGCATTTCAACCCAGTCAATCGCCTGCTTGTGATCAAAAACGATCTGACGGAGGATCTGATCCATCTTATCAAGATCCTTGAATGTCTTGTAGCGTTTCTGCCGGTGGACGATAATAGCGGAATATCCGTTTTCCGCGAAATATTCGGCAAATGTTTTTGAAAAATAGTTGGAACCTCCGAATATGGGAAGTACCAGAATCACCGGTGAATTTACTTCATTCTTGATGTCATAATAATCTAAAACGATATCATGAGGCATATCGGTAATATTGGTCTTCGGTGTAAAACTGATTTGCCTGAGAACAAACCGGTCGTTTTCATCAAGGATCGATGAAGAATACCCACCGCTAAACCGGGTATATTGAAATTCCTTTTCAATCTCTGCAGGCAATGGCTTGGGACCCGCATAATCTGGATTCATTGAAGTATGGGCACAACTCGCCAGCAGGCAGCATAGGAACATCAGTGCTGGAAACATCATATAGTTTCTATTTCGTATCACCGGTATTCGGTTTCCCTTTTCATTCATGAATCGATCATCACATGGATAACTTTATCATTGCACCGATTTTAATATCCTTGCCAGCGGAGGATTGAATCATAATCGCATCCCCAATTCCCAGCTTAAACAATATTTCCGGGGTATCGAAATGGAATCCCATATCCCAGGTCACCTTACTGATTTTGAACTGCCTGAGAATCGATTTATTTGGATTCCGACGCAGCGGGACGTCTTTTTCCGCTGTGTATATCTCGGTAACTAAATTGACTTTTTGTATATAATCGACCGGATAGGTATTGTTCGGATTGAAATTAAACTCTCCAGTAAGTCGGAATTTGCGGGAGTAGCCGTTCATGGTATTCTCCACCCCGTGAATCCATTGGTTAAGACCTGTGAAGAATTTAAATTCATCCAGCGCAATGCGAACAACCGTCGATACATCCGCATGTTGCGACATAGTATTTTTATTATCAAACGGATTCAAATATGACGAGGATAATCGGTAGTCCATGAAATGGGTATATTTATCGGGAGTAATTCCAACGCCGAATTCAAGTGGCGACCCTGTCTGTTCCGGCATGATATATATGCTTTCTTTGACCGGATGAGACGGACCTTTTCCTTCTTTTGGGAGTTCATTAGAAAATCCTGTGGTAACGGTAATAAAGAGCATGACAATCAAAGCCAGAGACCGGCGTAATATGATGTGATCGAATACACATAATCTGAAAAACGGATGACGTGTGACCTTTTTTGTCACCAGGCCTCCTTTTGCGGATTTTGGTCGAAGCTGTCCGCATATATCGCATGCTGATATTAGAACTTTATACCGGTTTTTTAAAAATAAATTCTCTTTGAATACCAAATCTTGAGGAAGTATAACTTTTCCTGAAAAATGAGACGTAATTCAATGTTTGTGAAAACATCAGTGTAGAGCAGAAAAAATTGAGCAGAGAACCCGGCATGCGACCAACTGAACAGAGACCTTGCAAAAAATATGCCCAAACATATGTAGCCCAACTATCCGGCGCTTTTCTTTTCGAATGATGCAACCATCTATATTTTTGGGGATTTCAGCAGGGGATTGTAAAATATTGATAACTATTTCAAAGGCGGATTATTGCTTTGACCCAATATCGAAGACAATTGTGCACACACGTTATCCAAAAGTAGCCTTTATTGGTTTTTCGTATCGGAAGACCAAAGTGAGATTCTCATAACAAACCATATTCCCGGCCACCCATTTTCACTGGCGGCTTCGGCTGATGGCTTAAAGTCATCGCCAGTTTATTCGGGCTTATCTGCACGAGGGTTTGCATACAATGATTCGGATTATCATCACAGCTGATCAATCCGGTCTGGACTGACAGTTAACGGAATTACACGGAGTATTCTGAAGGAACGCTACTCATTCATGGCGGGGGTTGAATTGCCGGATGATTTTACCATAGATTCGATTCATGTCACACTACCACAACGATCTTCTAAAATCTCTGTTTTCCTGAGCATTATTAAAAAGACAAAAATAATTTTAAATTTCTAATTTTTATTCATCTGCTGAACAGATAAAACAGGAGCCAGAAGAAGCCGCTTCACCACCGTCACTCTCCATCCATAGATATTTCACCAAAATCCAGGCATTGTCGGACATATTCAAGCCATCCCAGAATGTTCCGTCCGCCAAATCAATTCCCGCCGGATTTGCCACCTGACGGCTGAATTCATCCCTTCCGGAATTAAAATCATTTTCATATGCCGCCTGGGATTCGGGCAACCCCTGCCCCAGGCCGCCATTTTGACCGCCGTTTTTCAGGTATTGATAAATCGTTCGCTTCTCATCCGGGTTCCAGTAATTATCATGAATGTTCCACGGACCGATATCCCAGACAGGCGCAGTTTCAGAATGCCCGTTGTTGACCATCTCCACTTGGTATTCATATCCGTCTTTGGAACACAATACCTGGGCGGAAGGAAGCGCCACAAAATGATCACGTTCCGTGATCACATGCCCGTTTGCCGTGGTTCCTCCTACCAGCCCTTCCCTTGTGGCATAAATTCGAAGCATCAGGGGGTCGCTGGCAGCCGCTGATAAAGCCTGATCCTTGCTGGAAGACTCTGGCATCGCCACATTTGATTTAATCAGCTCATGACGAAAATTATTGGTAACAACCAGCGGAGATGTCTGTCCGGCAGCCACAATATGCGCGTTGACAGTATTCTCGATGTGAACATCAACCTGCAATGCCATTACCGCGCCGGGAAAAATCAAAGCGGAATCGATAATCACCGGCCCCCATCCATCTGCTTGAATGATCACATTATATCGGCTGCCATTGTCATTCACCGGAATATTGTTAACAATATAAGAGCCGTCCATCTGGCTGGTGGCTGAGCTCACGGATGTGAAGCATTCAGGGACGACGATCCACCCATGATTTGAGAATACAGCTGATGGGAAATTTTCAGATACCTGGAGGATCGGCTGATCAGTGACAAAAATAAATATATTTTTTAATGAAACGTTTGAATTTAAGTCAGTTATCACTCCGTAAACATTACCATAATAAATTCTGCCTGAGTTATCTTCCGAAGCAACCACCTGTTGGGATTTAAATGCAAAGATAAAAATAAAGAATAAAATATAAAAATAAAAACGGCGCATATGTTCCTCCTGGCTTTACCGGCACCTCGGTTAATAGTCCGGATGATGTTTAATGTCGGTATTCATTTTTCGGAAATTTTTTTAATTCATCACTGTAATTGACATCCACATGGCGGTGATCTTTTATGTTTTTGATAATATGCGCCTGCCCGTCAGATGTCATCCGGCAGTCAATTTTAAGAGCCATGGATGCGCCTGGTAAAACCGACACCTGGTCGATGACAACGGTATCCAGACCCTTGGCCTCAATAACAACGGTATATAACTGGGAGTCGCCGTATATGGGAATGTTGTTGATAATAAATGATCCGTCGTCCCGGCTGGTTGACCGGCAAACACCTGTTGACGGTTCGGGGATGACCACCCATCCCTGGTCGGAAAATACTGCCCCCGGGTCTCCCTTGGTTATACAACGAACCGGTATTTCAGAGATATAAATAAGGGCATTTTTTATGGGAACGCGGTGATCGGCTATGGTGATGCTGCCAATAATATTTCCGTAATAAACAGGCCCCGGGGAATTTATTTCATTGTCCGTAGCAGAGTTGCCGGTCACTGGAATGGTAGCGCAGGCAACGATCATTGTGATGAACATCATGATACACAGTGCAGCATATCTCATTGCACACCTCATAACTGCGGATGGTTCATTAAAAAATCAGATATCACCCTTTGACTTTCGGATGAATTTTTCAGGGTCCTTAAATTTACCGACAATAAAAATAAAGTACTCTTCCGGTTCAATATCCCCGAATGCAAAAGGAAGGTAAAGTTTTTTGCCGGTATTCGTATTGGAATAAAAACATGCCCGGTTATCCTTGGACATGGTGCCCGCAAACTGGAACGGGTCGCACTCCAGTCTTTTGACAAACGTAAATTTATCGGGCGGCAGGTTTAGCTGTCCGGTGTTTGTTTTCGGAATAACGATAATATCTCCTATACCAATCAGAGAATTCTTATAATCAAGTGGCTTGGCTTCATAAAGCTGCATGTAATACTGAAAGCCCCAGTGCCCCTGAAACCACAGATTGCCTTGGTAATTTTTGAAACCGGAATTCAGGTTTTGAGCGATTGAACGCTGGCAATTAGCAAAAGATGCGTCTCCCCATGATACGATGAGCGTAATTAGCACTCCGGGAATCAGGGGAAATATCAACCGCCACATAGTTCCTTGGATATGAAATTCATACCGGTCATTGAGGCGCCTTGCCACCAGGATACCGACTGCCGGAATCATTGGAAGTATGGTTCTTGCGTTAATGGTCCAGTTGACATGACTTGCAAAGAAAAAAGTCCCCAAAACCCAAAGCAGCAAAAATACGGATTTCGCATCTTTATTTTTCAAAACATCCGCCGCTGCCAGACACATAATCTGAGAACCGATCATGACAAACAGAATAAACTGAACGATCACGATTTTTGGATCCGCAGTCATATCGATGAGGGGGTTCGCGCTGAATGAATCGAACAGGATATATGCACCGGTCAGAGAACTTACCAGAAGCGCCCCAATAAACAGAAAAATACGGGACCACAGCAGATGAGAGTAGAAGAGCACAACAGCCAGGCATCCCCCGCAGAAAGACAACCCGATCATTGTTTTGTCGATAATCCTGTCGGGAGAATCGGCAATTCCGCGGTCAATGGCATATGATGCGGCATTGGAAAGCAGCGACGTATCGTATAACGTAAATGTCAGCCATTGATATCCGAGCATTACAAATACCGGGATTGTTAAAAAGAAAAGACGGATGTCAAACCCACGCTTTTTTATGACTGTATATGCCAGCAGAAGCGGTACCATGCTGATGCCGAAATACTTTGTCAGGGTGGATAATGCGATGAACAGACCTGATGTAAAAAAATAAAATGTTTTATCCTTTTCCATGCCATATAGCCAGAAGACCGCCGCCCAAACGTAAAATGACACCATCAGGATATCGCACATGACATTTGTTGAGGACACGATAAACGCAGGGGTTGCAATGGCAATCAGGGCAGCAATCAGGGCCAGCGGACAGAAAAGAAGGGCCAGCAGATATATACCGATACTTAAACAAACGGCTGGGATTAAAAAAGCAATGTGGAGAGCGATTTCACTCCACCCGAAAAGAGATGTGACAAGGGCGATATAGTATGATACCAGCGGCGGATTCTGGTTGATCAGGTACATGGGGCGTTCCACGCCAGACCAGTTGGCTGTAAAACCGAAAAAATCACATGGATGCAACTGTATTTGTTTAGCAGACCACAGAAACAAGGCATCATCGATATGAAAAGCCTTGTTGATAAAAGGCAAAAGAAAAAGTGCAGTCAACCCGGCAACGATCAACAAAGATTTTATTGAAAAAAATTCAGTTCTCATTTGATAGAATACATCAGCGTGCTATAATCCTGACATTAAATATATTCCGGCAAAAATCATCGACATAGATGCCTACAAATTCTAAAAGCAGGACCCATTTATTCCGAAGAGACGTTAATAACGGATCTGAAAAAACCGTTCCGGATATTTATATGCAAAAAAAAACTTATATTAAAACATTTTTTTGCTAATATGAAATAAAACGTTAAAAAAAAGGAATAAAAATTATTCTCCGAGAATTTTCTCAACCGTGTTCAACTGTGCACTAAACCCACCCGTGGAACCCTTTTATCAATGGAGAAAACAAATGGATACCCCCATGCGAATAATGGAAGCCATACGTGCATTCATGAAAAGCAGGATTTTACTGACCGCCGCCGAACTTGACCTGTTTACGCAGATTGAGAGGGGTGTTGACTGCGCAGAAGACCTCGCAATAAAAAATCAACTGGATATCCGGGCCCTCTCTCGTCTGCTGGATGCCGTTGTCACATTCGGTCTTTTAATTAAAGAGAAGGGTCGTTATTCACTAACTCCGGAAGGATCATGGCTTTCTGGCGATCACCCGGAGACCCCCCTGCCGATGATCATGCATATGAATGAGCTTTGGGATGCTTGGAGTCACCTCTCCACAGCGGTTCGTCTGGGTAAAAACCCCGATCATGTTCCGGTTTCGGAAAAAAATGAACACACCTTAAATGCTTTTATCGGAGCCATGCATGTGATTGGCCAAAAGCTTGCCAGGGAAATTGCACAAGATTTGGATCTGTCTCCATATCAAAAACTTCTTGATATCGGAGGCGCCTCTGGCACCTATACCATAACTTTTCTTGAGAAGAATCCGGCCATGACATCGGTGATTTTTGATTTAAAACCGGTTATCCATTTGGCTGAAAAACGACTTGCCGCAACCGGGTTTCTGGATCGCGTGAAACTCGTCTGCGGGGATTTCTATACGGACGCACTGCCCAGGGGATGCGATCTGGTGCTTCTTTCCGCCATTATCCACCAGAACAGTCCGGATCAAAATGTGGTTCTGTTCCGGAAAATC
>JAHECJ010000083.1 GCA_024641805.1 Desulfococcus sp. | reverse complement strand
TTATTAACCCGGCAATTAAAAGTAGAAATTAGGCTGCGTATCGTATTTTGGGATGTTTGAAATACTTGGCTACCCTTGTCGGTTTCTTCTGCAGCATTCTTAAATGTGATATCGCTTTCTTTTTCAAATCCGGTTTGGATCGCGCCGGAGAACCCGAATGCACTCCCGCCTTTAAATCACAGTTCAAATATTCATCCGGATTCAATTCCGGTGAATACGAAGGCAGAAAAAACAACTCAATTTCCTCCTGATGCGACTCCAACCACTCTTTTACCAGCTTGCTGTGATGTACCCGCAAATTGTCTAAAATCAGAAACACTTTCTGATCCGTATCCTTGATCAGCCTTTCCAAAAACTTGATCAGCGTCTGCGAATTCATGGCATCCTGATACACCATAAACCGGACCTTGCCCTGATTGGTAATCGATGAAATCAGGTTGATTCTCTCTTTTTTTGCGCAAAGCCGTATCGCCGGAGTCTTTCCGCGCGGCGCATAACTGCGGCCATGCTGGCTGTCACTGCTAAGACCTGTTTCATCACCCCAATGAATCTCAGCTCCCTCTTGCCTGGCTTTTCTGACGATCTTTGGATATTCGTCGTCAACCCATTTCTTGACCGCCTCAGGGTTCTGTTCATATGCCCGCTTCAATGGCTTTTGAGGGGTAAATCCCCATCTCGAAAGATATTCACCGACCGTCCGTATTGGCATGTCAATCTTGTAAAGTTTCTTAATTATCTGCACAACGGCTCTCCGTGTCCACAAGGCAAATGGCAGCTTCAGTTGATCCGGCTCTTTATCTTCAATGATTTTTTGGAGCTCCTTTTCCTGCTCCGGCTTAAGGGTTCTTTTGGTTCCTTGCTTTCGACCTCTCGATTTGAGACGGATTCCTTTTGTGCCTTCTTTTTCATAAACTTTCCACCATCCGCAAATGGTTGAGTAATGAACATCAATCACTTCACTGATCGCTTTATACGTCAGTCCTTTCTTGCGGAGGCGAATGGCCTGGTGCCTTATTTGCTGGAGAACTTCCGGCTTGAGTTTTCGCGTGTCTATTTTTTCCATGAATAGGCTTATAGCATATTCTATCTTACTTTTCTATATTTATTTGCCGGGTTAATAATACAAAGCCGGCCCTCTTGAGCCGGATCTTTCCACTTGCCCCGGAAAAGGCTTTTCTGTATATAAAATTGATTGAATTTATTTGAATCTTAAAAAGGAATCAATTTTTTATGGATCACAAGGAAAAATCATCCGCTTTGCTGAATATTGAGGTTCGCCGGATTGACAGCAGCACTGTTGAACTTTGCTGGCAGCCGAAAGACAGAAAGCCGACGGTTTCCATATGTGCCGGTTTAGGGCGGAAAGACGCGCTTAGGGAAGTCCCTGTCGATGGATCAGGAAACGGGTGCATAAAAATTTCCGGCCTGGATCCGGTAGCTCGGCACTTTTATCATGTAACCGATGAGGACGGCACCCGGCTGATGACTGCCGAGCGTCTTATCTGCCTGGATGGCACGGTGAATTTCAGGGACGTCGGCGGATATAAAACCATTGACGGCCGTGAAGTCAAGTGGGGAAAAGTGTTCAGGTCGGATGGACTTTCCCGGCTGACGGAAAAAGACCATCAGGTGCTGACAAAGATGGGGATTCAGCGCGTGTTTGATTTTCGCACACCTTCGGAAATCAAGGAATCACCAGACAAACTGCCGGAAGACGGTTCCATCACCTATGTCAATCTTCCGGTGACCCAAGGAAAATTTGATTTCGTGGATGCCATGAAGAGATTGAAGCAGGGGGATTCCAGCTGGCTGACCCCTGATTTTATGGTGAACGGTTATATCAGAAATATCGAAGAGTTCGCATGTGTCTGGGGAGAAGTGATTAATTTTCTCGCAGACTCAGAGGGTCCGGCGTTGCTTTTTCACTGCACGGGCGGCAAAGACCGAACCGGAACCTGTGCGGCATTGATCCTACTGATGCTGGGCGTTGATGAAGAAATGGTTATTAACGATCATCAACTGTCAAACACTTATATAGCAGGACTGCTTCCCAAAATTTTAAAGCTTATCGCCTCATACGGTGTTGATCCGGATAAGCTTGTTCCATATCTTACCGCACCCCGGGAATGCATCATTGCCCTCCTGGATCATCTGAGAAACAACTACGGGTCGGCGTCCGAATATCTGGCGGACAGGGCAGGGGTCAAAAAAGAAACGCAGGAACTATTGAAGGAAAAGTTCCTGCGTTGACCGGAGATAATACTGATTTATATAAGGTTAATAGGGCCGGATGTTTCGGACTACTCGAGTTCGGTAATTTCTACATCATCTATCCAGACAGTTCCTTTTGTCAGTAGAAAATCAAGTGTGAGTTCGTTTGCGTCCGGCGGTGCGATGGTTGTCAGGGTCAGGTTCTTCCAATCATTTTCCCCCTTCATATCAAGCATCAAATCGATAGTGGGAACCGGCGACAGCCTTGTAGGTTTGTAATTGATCCGTATGGCCGGTGCGATAAAATTCGGGCTGTATCCCAGCCCTTTTGCCTTGACCCATACGCTGAGCTGATATTTTTTCCCGGGTTTGATTTTTGCGATTTCTTTTTCCGTATAGAACAATACACTGCCGCCGGGCGGGTTGATTTTTATCATATAAGAATAGGAGCCGCTGTGTTTTTCGGCGTCATTAAAGGCGAATTCCGCGCTGGTTCCCCGGTATGTTTTTGTAACCCATCCTTCGGGAAGATTTTCGGTGGTTTTTGTTTCAAAGCCACCATTGACGACGAAGTTTTTTGTTTGGCAAAGAGCGGGTGAAACAGCAGTCAGGAAACCAACCAGAAAGATGATGCCAGCGACAATTTTTTTCATTGTCTCCCCCTTTTTAGAGTACCGTATTTTATGCTCAATTTGATCAAGAATTTGTCACGTCGATTTAATTTATAATAGCAAATCCAGTTACGCAAGTGAAAAATTTTTTTTTATGGTGAAATGTTCTTTATTATCAACTAATAAAATATTCCTTGGAAATCAAATGCAGCCAGGCATGCATTTAGAGAGAATGTTTTCTCAGGGAGCTTATATATTCCATATTCATATAGATTTCTATTGACACAAATCGAATTATCGTATTTGATAAAATCATATTAATTTCTCATTAAAATAAATGGTTGCATGTAATTGTGTAGTTCGGGCACTTTTATTATAGTTTTTATCAAAAAGGAGAGGGGTATATGAAATCGCATCACCGATTGGTAATTCTCTTATGCGGCATCCTGATGTCATGTTTGTGTTTTGTGGCGTGCAGTGAGAAAAAGGAAGGAAAGGTGATTATTACGGACAGTGAGTTTATGGTCCGCGCGGATTCTAAAAACGCTTATGTCATTGATGCCAAAGGCAAGGTAAGGAATGTGGGCGATGTGGACGTTAAGAATTTAGTGATTACCGGATACTGCCGATCCTGCGGGGAATTGATCAATCCGGGCAATTGGTTTGTCTCGGATATTGAGAAAACCCCTGACCAGAAGGCGACCATCCCCTACCTGGCGGCGGGTGCTGAAGAGGATTTCAGTTTCAAAGGAGTCGCGTTTATCTATAATACGGTTCCGGATAAACCTGAAACCATCCCTGAAAAGATGGAAGTCGTTATTGAGTCCTTTGAGACGGTTCAATAAAGATCGGCCCTCAGATTACTTTACTGGAAAGGAGCGGAATATGAGGATTAACGTACGTCTGACTTTGTGTGTGTTTGTGATGATGCTTGGCTTGTGCTTGTGCGCCTGTGAGAAAAAAAAAGAAGAGGGAAAAGCTGTTGTTACAGAAACGGAATATTCTCTGGATCATGATGGGAAATATACTTACTCGCTGAATGCAAAAGGAAAGATTAAAAATATCGGTAACGTTGATCTGAAAAAAGTTGTTGTGACAGGGTATTGCAAGTCATGCGATGAAATAATGATCAGTGGTAAATGGTTTGTGACTCAGGAAGTCAAAACCGCTGCCCAGAAAGATACGATCAGCTATATTGCTGCCGGCGTGGAAGAACCCTTCAGCTTTAAGGATATTGCATACTATTATACGAAAACAGGTGAGGCACCGAAAGAATTCCCCCCAGGACTTGAAATCGTAATTGAGTCCTTTGAGACGGTTCAATAATCAATTGAAATAACGCCTGCACCGGATGGCCTATGAATCAGAGATTGATTTTTGATATGGAAATCGGGATTTGATTTTTAATCCTTTTTGATATATTAAAGACAAAGACTCTGTAAGGCTTATATTCTTGTGACTTTGTTTTCAGGAGGAATGGAATCTATGTTATCGTATCGACGGATAGCCGCGTTTATAGCGTTAACCCTGGTTGCATGTCTGTGTTTTGTTTCCTGTTCGGAAAAGAAAGTGGGCAAGGTGATTGTTACCGAGCAGGAATTCAGTATCCGGCAGGACGCTGAATTCAACTGGGTGGTCGATGCCAAGGGAAAAATCAGGAATGTCGGCGATGTGGATGTAAAAAAGGTAGTGGTCACCGCTTACTGCCGTTCTTGCGGCGAAGTTCTGACAGCCGGTGTATGGTATATCAATGACGTTCCAAAAACTTCGGAGCAAAAAGATGTTATCAGTTATCTGACGGTTGGGGATGAGGCAGAATTCAGCTTTAGAGAGGTTGCATTTTATTTTAACCAGAGCGGGCAGAAGCCGGAAGGGCTGCCGGATAAGCTGGAAGTCGTTATTGAATCCTTTGAACCCGTTGAAAATTGATAATTATGATGGTTGGGCATCAGTTTAACACTGAAGACTGAATTAAAGGGCCGGGAATTTTTTCCGCAAACGGCGAATGCCGTCCGTATTTAAACGATTGTATTTCAAGGCTGTATGAGAATTACCATGGTTTGTATTTTCAGCTGTAATGGAGGTTCCGCAATGAGGTCTTGTCCACGGGTAATAATGACATGTATATTGACAGCTGTCCTGAGTCTTTGCCTGGTCGCCTGCGAAAAGAAGAAACAGGGCAAAGTGATCGTTTCCGAGCAGGAGTTTGTTTTAAGGCAGGATAAAGAAAATCAATACACAATTGATGCTAAGGGAAAAATCAGGAATGTCGGTGACGTGGACGTGAAAAAGGTGGTTGTCACCGGTTATTGCCGATCCTGTAATGAATTATGGATTGTCGGTCAATGGGTGATTACACCGGATGTAGAAAAAATGCCTTATCAAAAGGATATTATCAGCTATTTAGCAGCAGGAAGTGAAGCATCATTCAGCTTCCAGGGAATCGCGGACTTGTTATTGCGAGCTGACCAACAAACGCCGGAACTGCCGGAAAAACTGGAAGTTGTCATCGAGTCCTTTGAGACAGTGGAAAAATAGGAGCCGGATAGTAAGATCCGGATGAATCATTATTCTTGATTCATTCGGAATACGGTTAATATACCCAGATTTGATAGAACCGTGACAGTGTATTTTATCAATCATATTGTGTTAGGAGTTTGTGGATGAAAAATTTTTTCCGTTTATCGCTGTGTGGTTGCCTGGTGCTGGTCATGCTTTGTTTATTCGCCTGTGAAAAGAAAAAAGAGGGTAAGCTTGAAGTTACTGAAAGAGCTTATCATTTAAGTCAGTTCAGCGATAACGGGTGGGCCATTAACGCTGCGGGGAAAATAAAAAATATCGGTGAAGTGGATGTCAAAAGAGTGGTTGTGACCGGCACATGCAAAACCTGTGTTGACGTTTGGATCCCCGAAAAATGGTTTAACTATTCAAAAAATGATGATCTCGTGGCTTCCGAGCAAAAAGAAGTGACCGATGTTATTGGTCACGGTAAAGAGGAAGCTTCCAGCTTTGATCAGAAAGATATTATCGGCTACATTGCGGTGGGTGATGAAAAACCATTCAGCTTTAAAGAATTTGCGTATTTTTACACCCAGTCTCCTGATGAGAAACCGGTCATGCCCCCCGAGGATGAGCTGGAAATCGTGATTGAATCCTTTTTAACTGCAGACAAATAAAAGGTAGAATTTAAATCATCCGTTTCTCTTTCAGACGAATGGCAACCGGAATTCCGATATTTTCTAAAAGATTATTTTCCGCGCGCTGAATCAGCGTTTCCAGTTCCTTGATCTCATCGGAAAAGATTAAGTCATTGACCGGTATCCAGACCTCAATATATTTCTTTTCATCCCGCTTTTTGATCAGAAATTTTGATGTATCAGAGGGTAGATCCAGCAGCGATTGAATTGAAAGCTGGATCTGTTTTTTGTGTACTTTGACCCCGTCAATATTTATCAGGTCATCCGTGCGGTCCCCTTGCCATTCGATGAGCGAAAGTTCTCTTCCGCATAAGCATGACTGCTTGATGACCCTTGCCTTATCGCCCGTTTTAAAGCGAATCAGCGGAAAGGCCCTGGTTGTCAGGGTTGTCAGAACCAGTTCGCCGAACTGGCCATCGCCCAGGACGCTGCCGGTCGCCGGGTCAATGATTTCCGGCAGAAAATGATCTTCATTCATGTGAAGGCCTTCGTGGGCATTACATTCAAATGCAATGGCGGGCCCCGGTACCTCACTGAGCCCGTAGTGGGCCCAGACAGTGACATGCAGATCTTCTTCCAGCGCCTGCCTGTCTTCATTTCCAATGGCTTCCCCGGCAAGAATCAGTGTTTTTAATTCAAAGATATTGATATTGATCCCGTTTTTGCGGACATAGTTTGCCAGTTGGAGCGCGGAAGACGGCGTGGTGATAAGGACGGAGGTTTTGTAGTCCCGGAGTACCATGAGTTTTTTTCAATGGACATGGGGGTATGCGGAATAACGCTGGCCTCCAGAGCTTCCGCCCCATTCTTGTAATCCCGTCCCCAGTTTGCCAGTCCCGGATTTAAATTGATTTGCAGAATATCATGGGGGGTGACCCCTGACGCCCGAAGCGCTCTGGCCAGCATGGATTGCCAGTTCAAAAGATCCTGCGGGGTATATCCGCTGACGGTGGGCTTCTGAGTGGTCCCGGGCGCGGTATGGATGCGGACAATATCCCGAAGCGGAACCGCAAACAGGTTGTACGGATAGTTTTCACTGATGTGCTGCCGTTCCATAAACGGCAGACGGGCAATATCCGACACTGATTCTATCCGGGACAGATCGATGTCCATCTCCTTGAATCGTTTCTTATGGAACGGAACATTGCGGTATGCTCGATTTAACGTGCTTTGAAGGCGTTCCAGCTGGAGCTGATTTTTTTCTTCAGGGCTCATGGTTATGAAGTCATCATTTATCATCATAAAATTCTCCGTAATCTTTGCCAAGGTAAGCTCTTTTGACCTCATGGTCTGCCAGAAGTTCTGATGCAGGCCCCTGGAGAACCACGGTGCCGGTCTCGAAAACATAGCCATAGTCGGCTATCTGGAGCGAGGCTTGGGCATTTTGCTCGACCAGCAGTATGGTAATCCCTTCATTTCTTAATGCCCCCAGAATTTGGAAAATTTTTTCTACGATCAGCGGGGCGAGTCCCATGGACGGTTCATCCAGCAGCAGCAGTTTGGGGTGAGACATGAGTGCGCGTCCGATAGCGAGCATCTGCTGTTCACCGCCGGAGAGTGTTCCGGCCGGCTGCTTAAAACGCTCCCGTAAAATCGGAAACAGGTCCATCATTTTCTCCAGCGTCTGTTCGACTTCGGCATGTTTCCGTTTTCGATACATGGTGTAGGCGCCGAGCTTCAGGTTGTCCAGGACGCTTAACGGCGGAAAAATCAGCCGGCCTTCGGGTACCAGACTGATTCCGCGTTTGACAACCGCAGGCGGATCAAGCCCTTTGAGGGGCGTCCCTTCAAAAAGGATTTCACCCTCCCATGCGGGCAGCAATCCGCATATGGCCTCAAGAAGCGTGCTTTTGCCGGAACCGTTAGCTCCTATTAATGTAATAATCTGCCCTTTTTTGACTGAAAGGCTGACCCCTTTGACGGCCATTATCCGTCCATAATAGCATTTCAGGTTTCTGATACGCAGCATTTTTTAT
>JAHECJ010000082.1 GCA_024641805.1 Desulfococcus sp. | reverse complement strand
TAACGTCCGGGTTGGCAGCATCATTCTCCATGATCCGACGGTCATAAGACGGATCAAGAACCTGGTTGTAGTATTCATGCTGAATCATGAGATTCATTATCTGGGTGGTGCCGGTCCATATCATACCCAGACGGGTATCCCGCAGAGCCCGTTCAATGGGGTATACGTCTGTATATCCGATACCGCCCATGATCTGCATGGCATTATTAACGACATCCCAGGCCGCTTCAGTGGCAAACCGCTTGGCTTCGCTGACCAGCCGGCGCACATTCTGATAATTGCTGTCCACCGCCCTGGCCGCCATATAGGTCAATGCCCGGGCGGCATCCAGCTGGGTAATGGAATCCGCCACCTTGAAGCTGACAGCCTGGTATTTTCGGATTCCCTTGCCAAACGCCCGGCGACGATTTGAATAACGGACGGCGAGATCCAGTGCGCCCCAGGTTCCCAGGCATCCGGCAGCAGATGTAAGACGTTCGGGGATCATCATCTGGTTAAAACATAACGCACCGCCATGAAGTTCCCCCACCAGGTTTTCTCTCGGGACCTTGACATCCCTGAAAACCAGCCGGCCGGTGCCGCCGCCGCGACATCCCATCAATCCATACATGTATTCGGTTTCGACTCCGGGGCCTTTGTCAACGATTAAGAGACTGAGTCGACTGTATTTGTGAGCGTTTTCATCAAAATTGGTCCGGCAGTAAACCAGGAAAAAATCTGCGCCTTCCGCCCCAACCACAAAGCGTTTCATGCCGTTTAAAACAAAATGATCCCCGCGAAGTTCCGCTTTTGTCATGGCCCCGAAAAAATCCGACCCCCCCCGGGGTTCCGTCAATGCTTCGGCTGCCACCAGTTCTCCGGCAATATAGGGTTTTAAATATTTTTCCTTTTGTTCTTCGGTGCCGAAAACATTGAGGGCTTCCCCGACGATAGAAGGCATGACAAAGGCGCATCCCAGCGCCATGCCTAAACATCCAATCTCTTCGGTCGCCGCCACCTCCGCGACCCAGCTCATTTCACGGCCACCGTATTTTTTGGGAAACCGGATTCCCCTCAGATTTTTTGCAGCCAGTTTTTCGACAAATTCACGGGGGTAGATAATTTCATCTTTATCCATTTTTCTTAAAAAATCGCTGGTGATTTCATTGCGGGTAAATTCCCGCGCTTCCTTTTTTAATTCCTGTTCTTCAGGGGACAACATATAGTCGTACATGGGGCCTCCTTTTTTAAAGCAAGGTTATATAAAAAAACATTTTGATTGGCATATTGATTTGAGCATAGCTCAATTTATTGAACAATGATCATTATGTCAACAGAATTAGCCTTTTCCGGATAAACACACTTCTGGGTGATGCAATCATGGAAATACAATCCAATGAAAAAAGCGTAAGCGATTTTCCGGAATGACATCAGAATCCAATCTGTCAGTATATTTATTCTCGAAGGTGAGTTGTTAACGCGCTTTAAAAATTTGAAATATTTAAAATACTTCTTGACTGTCTAAAGAGGGTTCAGTTATTTTAATATGAAAAGTGAAACTTTTCACTTTTTGAAAAAATATTTGAATTTACTTGATAAACTTTACTGGAATTCGATTTTGAATACTAAGACTGCGTCCGAAAAATTAATGAAAATGAAGGAATTGACCGAAACAACCGGTGTCCCCAAGGGGACGATTCAGTATTATATCAAGGAAGGGATGATTCCAAAACCCATCAAGACCCAGCCCAACATGGCCTATTATTCACAGGCACATATTGATGCGATTCGGCTGGTCAAGGAACTTCAGTCCAAACGGTTTCTGCCGCTGTCCGTGATCAAAAAGATCCTGAAAAATAAAAAAAATGGATTGGGTGTTGATGAAATTCGAACGATAGCCGAAATGGATGGGAAACTGTTCAGCAACTTGCAGGAAAGCCTGAAAATCAAAAAAGCAACGGAAAAGCAACTGGCCCAGCGAACCGGCGTTGAATTAAAAGATATTAAGGATCTCGAGAAAATGGGGATTCTGAATCCGGTCAAAAAAGGGAATCAAAAATATTATGACGAAGATGATATCCGGTTTATGGAATGCTGGGAAAAGTTAAGGGAAATCGGATTTTCCAAAGAGCTGGGCTTTATTGCGGAAACACTCAATCCCCACAGGGAGCTGATGGAACGACTGGTAGAAGAAGAAACAAAAATTATGCTCAGCCGGACACTCGGTAAAATTACGGTCGACGAGATGGTGAAGATGGTGGAAGAGGGGACCATGGTGCTCAACACTATGATCGGGCTGATCCGTAAACGTTTGATTCTAAAAACAGTTAAGGAATATGCCGCCGCATATAAGGACAGCATTGAAGATCTCAAAGAATCCTGATTGCGCGAAATGAAAATCCACCGATCAGCCGCCGGCTGATGCTTTTTACTCCTCCCATGAACCACCGCTGCCGGTAACTCATTATCAAAAAAATCCTTCTGATTCGGTTTTGTTTTTAAAATCAGACTTAAATGTCGCAGGTTGTTTGAAAGACGTTATGGCCGCTGGCAATTTCAACGCCGTGTGACCCGGCGCAAATGTTTTTTAACAAACAGTTAGGGAGAAACAATGGGGAAAAAAATTCTTATCACGGGTATCAACGGTTATTTCGCGTCCACCCTGCTGCCCTACCTGGATACGGACCTTGAAATTGAGGAAATTATTGGTGTGGACCTCACTCCATGGAAAGGGGGATACCCCAAAGTGCGTTTTCATAAGGCGGATATCCGGGATGAATCGCTGGCCCCTCTGTTTAAAAATGTTGATGCAGTATTTCACCTGGCATTTGTAGAAAGTGAGATGCGTGACAAGGATAAAATCGATGATATAAATATCAATGGATCAAAGAACGTTTTTACCGCTTGTATCAGCCATAACGTTAAAAAAGTCATTTATGCCTCCAGTCTAACTGTTTATGGGTCTTTTCCGGATATTCCCCTTGGGTTGAGCGAGGAATATCCGATTACGCGCCATCCGGACAGTTGCTATTATTCGTCTAAAGTTGAAGTCGAGAATTTTGTAACGGAATTTTTCAAGAATCATCCGGATATTACGCTCACGGTTCTTCGCAGCGGCTTGTTGTGCGGACCGAATATTCGCAATATGTTTTCAAAACTATGGTCAATGAAAATCATTTCCCTGCCCGTGGGGAGCAACGTCTATCTCCAGTTCATTCATGAAGAGGATCTGGGGGAAGCTTTATATCTGGCATATTTAAAAGTTCTTCCGGGTGTGTATAATGTAGCAGCCGATGACGCATTGCCGGCAAAATGGTGTTTCAGGCAGGCCGGGGCTGTTGTCATAGCCCTGCCCAAGTTTTTGCAAAAGCTGCTGGCCGATATCGGATTTAAGCTGAAATTTTTTCCGGCCGGCAGCGGGTGGGTGTGTTTATCGCGGCACACTGTCTTTACGCTGACGAATAAATTTAAACAAGCCAGCGGCTGGCATCCAAAATATAATTCCAGGGAAACGTTTGAATCCTATATGAAATCCAGGGTTCGGGATGCAAAAGATAACCTGGTACAGTCGGTCCTTTCCTGGGTGTTTGCGAGCGGTGCGCGGATACGTCCGACCATGTCAGTGCTCCATTTGTTCAAACTAGGAAGAATAAAGGCTTTTCGAAATATCCAGCCGTGGATGAATCCGAAAAAAAACAGCATGACCTATCTTCCCATCAGCTATAAACCCCAAAAAACAACTAGAAAAATCTCCATTGATGAAAAGGCCGGTGAAGGCGCCAGTGAAATCCTGCCTCAACGGATCGTGCATGATTTTATCGAAAAAGCAAAATATCACGTCATCATGGATCGCTGCGGATGCCGTTTGGCCGGAGAATGCGAGCACTTTACAGCCGATATCGGGTGCCTGTTTATGGGGGAATCCGCACTCAAGCTGCCCCATGGCGTCAGCCATCGGGTGACAAAGGAGCAGGCTCATCGTCATGTGGAACGCGCTATCGGTGTGGGACTCGTTCCGGTGGTCGGGAAAATCCGGGTGGATAATTTTATATTTCTGACACCCGATAAAAACAGGCTTTTGAGCGTTTGTTTCTGTTGTCATTGCTGCTGCATGATGGGTGCTTTCAAGCATCTGACCGGTGAACATTTAGATCAGGTGATGACTCCGCTGGAAGGTGTCAGCGTCAAAGTGAGCGAGGATTGCATCGGATGTGGCAGATGCCTTGAAACCTGCATTTTTGAAGCGATTCATATTGAAAACGGAAAGGCGCTTCACAGTAGCATGTGCCGGGCATGCGGCCGCTGCGTTACGAATTGTCCGCAACATGCCGTGGAAATAACCATCGCCAATCCAGATACTTTTGCAGAAACCGTGAAACAGCGCATTGAATCATACGTTAGAGTTGTCTGATAATGTAATTTATTGTTTCCCTGACTAAAAATTCCTGATAGGCTCCTTATAACATCACTAAATCTGATTAGTAAAGAGAGGGTTACGACACTTCTGCATTCATGCGGGGATTGGTCGGCCGGGTTTCTTTGAAAATTGATATTCATATAAACACTGGGGGTTATATGATTCTTAAGAAAATTTCGATAATTGTTTTCATTTTATGCCTGCCATTGTTCTCCACAGCTCAGGAAACTTTTCCTGTCAGTGTCAACGAAATGGTGTTTTGCACGGGAATCAAGGATAGAAAACCCGTTGATGTCAATGCAAATTTTCCGGATTCCGTTGAACGGGTGTTTTGTTATACCCGGCTGTCAAGCCAGGAAGATCATACGGCTATATCCCATGTCTGGTATTACAATGATACGCAGATGGCGATCGTGGATCTGCCTGTGAATGCAGGGTCATGGCGGACATGGTCTTCAAAACGGATTGTAAAGGATTGGCCCGGCATATGGCGTGTGGATGTGATTTCATCAACCGGCAAGATCATATGCAGTGAAGGATTTGTGATCTCTCACGATTCCCAATGATTTCAGGTGAGACAGTTTGATGATATACCGCGCCAGGAATAATGGAAACCATACGAGCAAAACGCTGCAATTTTTCACCCCCTGATACGA
Source organism: Desulfococcus sp. (assembly GCA_024641805.1). Lineage (GTDB taxonomy): Bacteria > Desulfobacterota > Desulfobacteria > Desulfobacterales > Desulfosalsimonadaceae > SURF-3. Next base: position 2,953 of record JAHECJ010000082.1, on the reverse strand, counting down.
CGGATAGAAATGGAGAAGGAGGTATATGCCGAACGTTTCTCTTGTTCAATGCAAAGACTATCAGCTTGAGACTCTGAAGAATAAGATTCGTCAAAGTCTTTCAAATATCGGTTTTGACATCAAACGATTCAATAACTCCCGGGTCGTTTTAAAACCGAACCTGCTGATGCCGGCAAAAGAAGAAAAGGCAATCATAACGAATTCTGAATTTTTCAGGGCGGTAGCTCAGATTGTCAAAGAAAATAACGGTACGCCTGTGCTGGTGGAATCGCCGGCTATTCATTCCCTTGAACGGGTCATTAAAAGAACTCCCTATGCAGCGGTCGTGGAAGAGGAACAAATTGAAATCGCGAATCCGTCCATCACCAGGACACTGACATATGATGAAGCCAAAAAATTCAAATATATCGATATCTCGGAAGCCTATTTTGATGCGGATATTATTTTAAATCTGCCGAAATTTAAAACCCACGGTATCACTTACATTACCGGTGCGGTTAAATTGCTGTTCGGCGCTATCCCTGGGGTGGAAAAATCGAAAATGCATTTACGGGCGCCGGCGCATGACGATTTTGCAGAATTTCTTCTCGATTTATACGGCGCCATGACCTATGGCATGATACCCTCCAAACCCATCATTCATATTATGGACGCCATCTGTGTCCAGGAAGGCGAAGGGCCCGGACCTGCCGGAAAGGCCCGTTGGCTGAATGCGGTCTTAGCCGGTAATAACGGGATTGCAGTGGACTATGTTGCGGCAAGCATCGCCGGTCTTGACATCAGCAAAGCTCTGACGGTTGTCAATGGCTTTAAAAGAAAATATGGGGTTTCATCGCCAAAAGAAATTAATGTCGTAGGTGATGCAATTAAGAAGCTGCAGATCCATGATTTTGTACCTGCAACCGGATCGTCACTGTTTTCAAATATGTTCCGCTGGCCGTTTAACACCCCGACATTCAAAAATCTGTTTCTTGACCGGCCGGCGCCCAATGAAACAAAATGCACGCTTTGCTACCAGTGCAAAAAAATCTGCGCATCCGGCGCGATCAGTGAATCCACCGGGAAGAAAGATATTCCCGAATATGACTATAAAAAGTGTATCCGCTGCTACTGTTGCCTGGAAATCTGCCCGGAAGCCGCTATTGAAAAAGAACGGGGGCGGCTGCAGTGGGTGCTGGGCGGATAGGCTCCATGTTTTTTCTCAGAAATTAATTCTGAGCGGGGGAATGCGATGAATATAGATCTTGGTCAAATGATTTTTGCATTATCGGACACACTGGATCTGGTCGGCATCGATGAAGTTCAGCACGGGAAGCGGGTAGGATATATGGCATGGGAATGTGCAAAAGCGATGGATCTGGATCATCCATCACGGATGGATTTATTCCAAATGGGGATGCTTCATGATTGCGGGGTTTCCTCAACCCGTGAGCATGAGAACCTGGTCAATGAAATGGATTGGGGTGGTGCAGGTGAACATTGTGAAATCGGTGCAAAACGGTTAAGAAATTTTCCGCCTCTTGCCGGAATGGCTGAGGGTATTTATTATCATCATACCTATTGGGAGGATTTAAAACTTCTGCATTTGCCGGAGGAAACCTGCAGGGCCGCCAATCTGATTTTTATGCTGGACCGGACCGATTCGCTGGCCGCAAAACACTTGAATGTTGACCTGCTTACCGTAAAAGATGAAATCCGTAATCAGATTCATAAATATCGGAACTCATATTTTGATACGGTACTGGTGGATATTTTCATGACGGTGTCTGATACCGAAGCGTTCTGGTTAACGCTGGAGCCTCGCCATTTGTCCCGTTTTCTTTATGAAAGAGAAAAAGAACGGGAACCGGTTTATATGTCGATGAAGGATTTGAAAAAAATGGCGGTGGTGTTCGCACAAATTGTAGATGCCAAAAGTCCTTATACCGCCCGGCACTCACTGGGCGTGGCGCTTCTGGCAAAACATCTCGCCGTTTTAAGCCGGTTGCCGTCCGATACCTGCAATAAGATTGAAATTGCAGGATTACTGCATGACCTCGGCAAACTTAAAGTTTCGGATGAAATTCTTGAAAAGCCGGCCCGTCTGAATCTGGAAGACATGGCGCACATGCGTCATCACAGTTTTGAAACTTACGTGATCCTGAGCCGGATTGAAGGGATTGGGGATATCGCATTATGGGCGGCCAATCACCATGAAGCATTAAACGGCAGCGGGTATCCGTTTCATCGCCGGGAAAAAGATTTAAGTATCGAATCGCGCATTATTTCAGTAGCGGATGTGTTTCAGGCGCTTGCGCAGAAACGGCCGTACCGGAAGGCTTTGCCGCCGGAAGAAATATTGAGGATATTAAAAGAATTTTCGATACAGGAACACCTGGATTCTGATCTGGTCAACCTGGTCGCGCAAAATCTGCACGATTGTTATCAGGCTGCGACCATCGAAATCAAAGAAATCGTAGGGGAAAGTATTTCATGATCAATAATAAATAAAGTCCCTGAATCCAAATTTTAGGATATTCAGCCTGAAGAAGCAAGCATAGCGGATGATGGCCAATTCCCGGGACTCAGAATTAAAGCTCTCTTTATTTAAACATTGAAAACCGGATAATTTTAAATGTAAATAAGAATCATAATTCGCGGGGCATTTGGCATTCTCGCCGTGAATTCGGAAGAATTTAATTTTTCTTAAAAATCGGATATTCAACCGGTTTTTTTATTTATATAACGTGAGAGTTTTTAATGACATTCCCGGACAAGTTGATTTGCGATCAGGATTTTTACCGGCACATATCTGTTAATCTGGATGTATTTGACTGCCGGAAGCATCAAAGAATCGGGGTAAAAAGGGCAGCGGTCGCCATTACGGTGGTGGAAGCCGCCCATGGAACCGATGTTTACGGCTTAATCCCCTATGATGAATGGAACAGTGAGGCGGCCCTTATTTTGACAAAAA
>JAHECJ010000081.1:4290-8013 GCA_024641805.1 Desulfococcus sp. | reverse complement strand
CGATCCGTCATACCGGGGACAAATGGTGGTCATGACCTATCCTCTGATCGGAAATTACGGCGTGAATCCTGCGGATGTGGAATCCGACCGGATTCATGTATCTGCATTTATTATGAAAGAATATCAAGAGTTCCCGAGTAATTTTCGTTCAACGGAAACCCTCCGGGAGTACTTGTGTTCCCAGAATATACTCGGGATTGACTCCCTGGATACCCGGGCGCTGACCCGGCATATTCGGACCGCCGGCGCCATGCGCGCAGTGATATCCACCGAGGACCTGGATCCCGAATCTCTGGTGGCCCGGGCAAATCAGATCCCGAAGATGGTAGGTCAGGATCTTGCTAGTTTGGTTGCAACTATCCAGCCGTATTTCTGGGAAAATGACCAGCGGTTGTTTATTGAAAAAGATGTTGTATTAAATAACGCCGTCTGGCGGCATCGCGGCAGCCGGCTGGCTGTCGTTGCGTATGATTTCGGCGTGAAATATAATATTTTAAGGTGCTTGAAAAATGCCGGCTGCGAAGTCCTGGTGGTGCCTGCCACGACGTCTGCTGAAGTGGTCCGGGCGCTGGCGCCGGACGGGATTTTTCTGTCCAACGGTCCTGGGGATCCGGAACCGGTTGAGTATGCAGTTAAAACCATTAAGGATCTGCTGGGTTATAAACCGATCTTCGGCATATGTCTGGGTATACAGCTTCTGGGCCTTGCCCTTGGCGGAAAAACCTATAAGCTGAAGTTCGGACATCATGGATCCAACCAGCCGGTTCAGAATCTGGCGACCCGGCGTGTGGAGGTGACTTCCCAGAACCATGGATTTGCCGTGGACCATGAAACCCTGGACCCGGATCTGGTGGAAGTGACGCACATCAATTTAAACGACCATACGGTGGAGGGATTTAGGCATAAAAAATATCCCATGTTTGCCGTTCAGTATCATCCGGAAGCTGCTCCAGGACCGAATGACGCGAATTATCTGTTTAGCCATTTTGTGGAGCTGATGAAAGAGAATAAGTAGAGTCCAATGCCAAAACGAACAGACATCAAAAAAATCCTCATTATCGGCGCCGGGCCGATTATTATCAGCCAGGCATGTGAATTTGACTATTCGGGGACCCAGGCCTGCAAGGCACTGAAGGAAGAGGGGTATGAGGTCGTCCTGGTCAACAGCAATCCGGCGACGATCATGACCGATCCGGAAATGGCGGACCGGACCTATATTGAACCTGTCACCCCGAAAACTGTTGAAATGATAATCGAAAAGGAACGTCCGGATGCGTTGCTGCCGACGCTGGGCGGTCAGACCGGTTTAAATACTGCGGTGGCGGTGGCAAAAAAAGGCGTGCTCGAGAAATACGGTGTTGAGATGATCGGGGCGAGCCTGGAGTCCATTCAGAAAGCCGAAGACCGGGATCTGTTCCGCCAGGCCATGAACCGAATCGGCCTTCGAATTCCCAAAAGCGGGATTGCCACCGATTTGGACAGTGCCCGCAAGATTTCGGAAGAAATCGGTTTCCCGATCATTGTCCGGCCGAGTTTTACGTTGGGCGGGACCGGGGGCGGCGTTGCCTATAACCCGGAAGAACTGGAAATGCTGGCAGGCTCAGGTCTGGATGCCAGCATGAACACCCAGGTGATGCTGGAGGAATCCGTTCTCGGCTGGAAAGAATACGAACTTGAAGTCATGCGGGACAAAAATGACAATGTGGTGATTGTCTGCTCCATTGAAAATATGGATCCCATGGGCATTCATACCGGCGACAGCATTACGGTGGCGCCTGCCCAGACCCTGACCGACCGGGAATACCAGGTGATGCGGGATGCAGCCATTGCCATTTTACGGGAAATCGGGGTGGATACCGGCGGCTCCAATGTCCAGTTTGCAATCAATCCTGAAAACGGTGAAATGATCATCGTGGAAATGAACCCCCGGGTTTCAAGGAGTTCCGCTCTGGCATCCAAGGCAACCGGGTTTCCCATTGCCAAGATCGCCGCAAAACTGGCTGTCGGATATACCTTGGATGAACTCCCCAATGACATTACCGGTGAAACCGTGGCATCCTTTGAGCCGGCGCTGGATTACTGTGTGGTGAAAATACCGCGCTGGACATTTGAGAAATTTCCGGAAGCCGAGGATATTCTGACCACCTCCATGCGGTCCGTGGGTGAAACCATGGCCATCGGCAGGACATTCAAGGAGGCCATGCAAAAAGGACTGCGTTCCCTGGAAATCGGCCGGTCCGGGCTCGGGGCGGACGGTAAGGACTGCCGGGAAAACAGCAATAATCCGCCGTCGGCTGATGAGATTGAAAAATTTCTGGTCCGGCCGAACTCCAACCGGATTTTTTATATCCGCGAAGCCCTGCTGGCAGGTATGTCCATCGATACCATTTATGAATTGACCGCGATTGATCCCTGGTTTTTGGCACAGCTGCAGCAGATCGTGGATATGGAACGGTTGATTTCAAAAACCGGCAGGGACATTTCTGCCGAGCAGCTGAAAAAAGCCAAGGAATTTGGATTTTCAGATGTTCAGCTGGGATATCTGACCGGCATGGGGGAAGCGGCAATCCGAGAGCTGCGAAAAGAAAAGGATATCCGGCCGGTGTATAAGCTGGTGGATACCTGCGCCGCCGAGTTTGAGGCCGCCACCCCCTATTATTATTCCACGTATGAAATGGAAAATGAAGCCCGGCTGTCGGACTGCAAAAAAGTCATGATCCTGGGGGGCGGCCCGAATCGGATCGGCCAGGGGATCGAGTTCGATTACTGCTGTGTTCACGCTTCATTTGCGTTAAAGGAACTCGGAATTGAAAGCATCATGGTCAACAGCAATCCTGAAACGGTTAGTACGGATTATGATACCTCGGACAAGCTCTATTTTGAGCCCCTGACCCATGAAGATGTGATGCATATCGTGGAAACGGAAAAGCCGGACGGCGTCATTGTCCAGTTTGGCGGACAGACCCCGCTGAACCTATCCCTGCCGCTTCTGGAATCCGGAGCGCCGATTATCGGAACATCTCCGGAAAGCATTGCGCGAGCGGAAGACCGGAAACAGTTTCAGGTCATGTTAAACAAGCTGGGGCTGGTTCAGCCGCCCAACGGGACTGCCCGGACGATTCCCGAAGCTGTTGCGGTGGCCGATGAAATAGGTTTTCCGGTCATTGTCCGCCCCTCCTATGTCCTGGGGGGCCGGGCCATGAAGATTGTCTATGACCGCAAATCCCTTGAAACATTCACAAACCTTGCATTGATCGCATCTCCCGGACATCCGGTGCTGATAGACAAGTTTTTAGAAGATGCAGTGGAGGTCGATGTGGATGCCATCTCTGACGGGCTGGACACGGTGATCGGCGGAATTATGGAGCATATTGAGGCTGCCGGGGTCCATTCCGGGGATTCCGCCTGTGTGCTGCCCCCATACAGTTTGGTGCCGTCTGAAATTACAGAAATCACGGCTGCGACAAAAGCCATGGCAAAAGAGCTGAATGTGATCGGGTTGATGAATGTTCAGTATGCCATTAAAGAAGGCCGGCTGTATGTGCTGGAAGTCAATCCGAGGGCGTCCCGGACGGTGCCGTTTGTGAGCAAGGCGACCGGCGTGCCGCTGGCAAAGATCGCGACTAAAATTATGGTGGGCAAGAGGCTTGCCGAACTCGGTTTTACAAAAGAAGTGATACCCAAGCATATTTCCGTCAAAGAGGCGGTTCTTCCCTTTGACCG
>JAHECJ010000081.1:0-4280 GCA_024641805.1 Desulfococcus sp. | reverse complement strand
ATTCTATTGGGGCCTGAGATGAAATCCACCGGCGAGGTGATGGGCGTGGACATGGATTTCGGACGGGCGTACGCCAAGTCTCAAATAGGTGCCGGACAGAATTTGCCGACTACCGGGGCTGTTTTTATCAGTGTTCAGGAGCCGGACAAAGCCGCTGCTCTTGAAGTGGCTGCCCAGTTTAAAAAAATCGGTTTTAAGATCATCGCCACCCGCGGGACATCGGAATATTTCCATGTCAATGGCATCGAAAACCAGATGATCAATAAGGTTTCCTCCGGTCGGCCCCACGTGGTGGATGCGATTATGAACCGTGAAATACAGTTCGTGATTAATACCGGAACCGGAGACAAAACCCGGCGGGACGGATATCTGATCCGCCGAGCGGCATTAAAATACAATATCCCCTATGCAACGACCATTGCCGGGGCCCGGGCTATGTGCACGGGGATCGACGCTTTAAAGAAAAAAGCGCTCTCGGTTGAACCGATCCAATCATATCATTCAAAGGGTTGAATGATTTATACGCTATCATCAAAATAAGAGACATGTGACATCATGAGTTTTGACCAGGAAACAAGCGACAGACCTAAAGAAGCCTGTGGTATTTTCGGGATACACAATCACCCGGAGGCGGCCCGGCTGACTTATTTCGGACTTTATGCCCTTCAGCATCGGGGTCAGGAAAGTGCCGGCATTGCGGTTGTCCGGGATGAACGTATCACGTATCATAAGGGCATGGGGCTTGTTTCAGACGTATTTAACGATGCCCGGCTGGAGTTTCTTAAGGGCGAATGCAGCGCCATCGGTCATGTCCGGTATTCCACGACCGGGGATTCCATTCTCATTAATGCTCAGCCGTTCGTGATTACACATGGCGGTAAATCTTACGGCGTGGCCCATAACGGAAACCTGGTCAATGCGCATATCCTTAAAAAAGAACTCGAAGAAGAAGGGTCTATTTTTCAGACCACCACGGACAGTGAAATTTTTCTTCATCTGTTTGTCAAAAACCTGAAACACGGATTTGAAGACGCCCTGATCAATGCCGTAACCCGCCTGGAAGGCGCGTACTCATTTATTCTGTTAACCAGCCGGGGGGAAGTGGTTGGACTTAAAGACCCCAATGGATTCCGCCCCCTCTGCCTGGGGCGCTTGAATAATGACCGGTATGTGCTGGCATCCGAGTCTTGTGCCCTGGACCTGGTACAGGCGGAGTTCGTCCGGGAGCTGGACCCCGGAGAGATCGTGATCATCAGCGACGACGGGGTGAAAAGTATTCATCCTCACCAGCAGGTGAGACGGTCCTGCTGTATTTTTGAACTCATTTATTTTGCGCGGCCGGACTCCACGATTTTTGGCAATAACGTCTATCTCACCCGCAAGGCGCACGGCCGGCAACTGGCCAAAGAAGCCCCGGTGGATGCGGATCTTGTTATGCCGTTTCCGGATTCCGGGAATTACGCGGCCATCGGGTATGCGGAAGAGTCGGGGATTCCTTTTGATCTGGGGATGATCCGAAATCACTATGTGGGACGAACCTTTATTCAGCCGACCCAGAGCATGAGGGACTTCAGCGTGCGCATGAAATTGAACCCGGTCAAGGAACTGCTGAAGGGAAAAGATATTATTATTATTGAAGATTCCATTATTCGGGGAACAACGGCAAAAACCCGGGTAAAGGCATTGCGCGCCTTGGGTGTCAAGCATGTGCATATGCGGATCAGCTGTCCGCCCCACCGGTTTCCGTGCCATTACGGAATTGATTTTTCAACCAAGGGCGAACTCATCGCCGCCAGGAAATCCGAGGAAGAATTAAGAGAGTTTCTGGGACTGGATTCCCTTCATTATCTGAGTCTCACGGGCTTACTCGATTCAACCGGGGTAAAATCGCCTGAAAAAAATTTCTGTAAAGCTTGCTTTGATGGCTGTTATCCTGTAGGATTTGATGATGTTGTGTCGAAGACATGTTTAGAATAGTGTTTTTGACACCTGCTTACTATTCCTGAGTATGGGGGGCATAAATGATTGAGTCGAAATACTTAAAGGATAATGTCCAAAATATTCAAAGACTTATGGGTATACCGGGGTTGAAGGAATTTGAGACCCGGAACCTGGCAAAGCTGTTGCGGCTCAGTAAAATACGGGAATATGAAGATGGGGAAAGGATTATCAAGGAAGGGGATGATGATCCATGGCTTTATTTTCTGTTGTCCGGCCGGCTGATTATCAAGAAGAATAGCATCGAGATCGGTCGAATTGACCAGATCGGCGAGATATTCGGGGAAATGAGAGTAATTGACAGCCTCACCCGTTCTGCTTCTGTTTATGCAGATGGGAAAACCCTGTGCCTGGGCGTGGACACGTCGGCAAAAGGCCGTCTCAGCACAGTCAGCACGGAAGAAAGGGACGAACGGCTGGATTTTCTTTTGTTATTATACCGGATTTTTTCGGAATACATGTCGATCCGGCTTCGTGCCGTCAATGATGAACTGATCAAGGCGAAAGTGGAAGCGCAGGTGTTGATGGAATCCAAACGCGAATCGACTGAAGCGTAAGTGACCGGTTTATCAGTCGGTTAGGCTATTTTCCAAATGAGTGAAACAGTAGCGTTTTCAAAGCACTCCGTTAATGTCTTTTTTCATATCCTGACCCAATGCAATCTTAAATGTTGCCACTGTTACATCAACCCCGATCAGCATGGCAATCATTCCCTTTCCATTGAAACCATCCGTGCATGGCTCAAACTTTTTGTCAATAAAACCCAAAATGCCAACCTGATTTTTCTCGGCGGGGAGCCCACAATGCACCCCGATCTGGACAAGGGCGTGAAATCCGCCCGGGAAATGGGGTATGCATCCATCACTATTGATACCAACGGATATCTCTTCCATGATTTTTTAAATAAAATTACACCGGCTGACATTGATTTTTTAAGTTTCAGCTTAGATGGCGCAAGCCCGGAAACCAATGATCAAATCCGGGGAAATGGGTGTTATGGCCAGTGTGTTTCCGGAATTCAGCAGGCCGTGGCGCGCGGGTTTAAAACCAGCCTGATTTACACCGTGAGCAATAGAAACATCCATGAGCTCAGCATGATGCCTGCCCTGCTAAGCCGTCTGGGGGTGGACCGGTTTTTTATACAGGTGATCGGTATCCGGGGAAAGTCGCGGGGAAAAACGGCTGCTTCAGGAGAAGACAATCTCCAGGTGGATCAAAGGACCTGGATGACGCTGATCCCGTCGGTGGCGGATCAGGCGGCAGACCTCGGCATCACAGTGACCTATCCGAAAGTGTTTTTACATGATGCCGAGGTGTTTGAATGTGCCGGGCAGGTGGCGGAAAATTATTTTATTTTTCCCAACGGCCGGGTCTACCAATGCCCCCTGTGTGAAGATTATCCCCTTCACAGCTTTGAAATCAGGGACAACCTCTTGATACCAAGAGAAAAAATCAATGAACGGGATCTGTTCGCACTCACTATCCCTGAAGGATGCGTGATGAACCGGCTGGTTCAGTCCGGAAATATTTCATACCGTGATGACGGCTCACCGGATTATAAAATCGCCTGCTGTCTATTAAAAGAAGAAGTTGCCGCCCGCAAGACGGCTTTGTAAAAAGTCCAACTTCTTCGTTGCACTGCATCTTTCGCTTCTTCATAGTACTATCTGTACGAATCATTGCTCAGGATTTGTGCTCCTTAAATTTGGACTTTTATACTTTGCCGTCTTATCTGGTTGCTTTCCGGCACCATCATAAAAAAAATAGGATCTGCTCAATCCAGCCTGACTGAAATCAGGTCTCCTGTTAATGTACGAGCAATTTCATTTTTACGAATTTTAACCCCCTGCATTGCACCCGGCTGAAAGCGGTCTTACTATTCTGAATGATATTAAAAAATTTAACCCGGGAGGTAAGTCATGTTAAAAGGAAAGTCAGTCATTGTTACCGGCAGTACCAGCGGTATCGGCCAGGGAATTGCCACTGCATTTGCCTCGGCCGGATGCAATATCATGCTCAACGGGTTTGGAGATGCGCCGAAAATTGAAAAATTTCGTTCGAATCTTGAAAAAGATAATGGTGTCAAGGTGTTATATTCATCGGCAGATATGGCCCGGCCGGACCAGATTGCGGATATGGTGAAAAGCGCGGAAAAAATTTTCGGCAGGGTGGATATTCTGGTGAATAATGCGGGTATTCAGCATGTGGCGCCCATTGATGAATTCCCGCCGGAAAAGTGGGACGCGATTATTGCCATCAACCTGTCCTCAGCGTTTCATGCC
>JAHECJ010000080.1 GCA_024641805.1 Desulfococcus sp. | reverse complement strand
CCGTTTCTTCGGCCCTGCCCTTTTGCGGTTTTTCCAAATCTCGCGAAAATGAGTTTTAATTCTGTTATTATTTAAAAATTCAATATCATACTGTCATTTGCCACAAATGTTTTATACGGCAGCCCGGCGGCCTTTGCCACATATCCCGGCACCGCGATACCCGAGTCATACCGCGCGTAATTGACAAACGTCCGGCCGTCGATCCGAACCTTCATTCCGGGTACTTCGTGCTTCAACGGCACGACCGCATTCACATCATGATAAAGTTCCTTTAGATCCGGAAACCCCATTTGACCTGCCCGTTTTCCAATGTCGACTTCCAGGTAATTTCGGGTTCCGGCCGTGTCGGAAATTTTATCTCTGAATTCATCACTGATATTTTTTAACACCTCGAATAATTTTTGGTTCATGGTGCTCCTCCATTATTTTTCTGCCGGCATCACATAATCCGGTAATCAACCCAATATAAAATTAAATTAATCGCGATTACCGTATTGTCAATCCGATGGGTTCTTTCCGCCGCCGCTCATATGCCTGCTGCCATGTCGGGGAGATTTTTTCTGTTTTGACGGGCCAGGCAAACCCAAAATGACCGCATAAGCTGCAGAATATTTTCATTTGATCTGCCATGGAATCGTTGGGTGGCGGAAGTGTTATTCTGCCCATGTCAAACCCAAATACCCGGTCAATACCTCCGGCCACCGCACAGACATAATATCCAGATGGGGTCAGGCCCAGGCCGCAATCTTCTATGATCCGGCAGCCGCAGGCATAATCTGAAAATTTGTTATAGGCCGTATCAACCGGCGCTATGTTAAACGGCCGGAACAGGTTGACTTTTGAAGTTTTGAAGGTGCTTTTCAAGAGTATTTCCGGTGGCAATCTCTTTAGTATGTCTTTGACCTTATTTCCGAATAAATTAGTACACAAAACAAGGCGCACATCCGGATTAAAGTTCTTCTTATAATCTGTCAGCACTCTGATGATATCAAAAAATCGGCTGTGCATCGTGGGCTCGCCACCTAGTATCCGTATCCGCTTCCATTTTACGTCACTTAAAATGCTTTGACGGACAAACGCTTCAACAGTTTTCAGCGGCATCTCGGTGCTGCTGGGCAACTGCGTACATGATCTGTTGCAATTCAAGCATCTTAAATTACACTTGTACGTTACGTCGATTTCAACATACTTCCGGCTTGGATGAAATTGCCGGCCGAAAAGCCGGACCACAAAGGACTGGGCCCGGAAAAACTGATAGAAATCAAGTGCCAGCCGACTGAGTGTGATGTTTTTGTGGGGTTTTGGAAGATTCATTTTCAAAGGAGTCATAAAGATCTCTGGTCGTCATGCGGGCAAACCGGACGCCCCGGGTTTCCCCGGACGGGGTGACGCCGATAACCGGGTCATCAAACCCGTCATAGGCTTTTGACCCCGGGGGGATACGTATGAAAACCGGCTGCAAGTCAATCCCAACGGTCCGGATACTGAGGGCCCGGTTACAGTTAAACGAAGTATACCAGGGAACTGTCAGCTGTCCCTGGAGCATTTCAAAATTCCGGCACCCTTTGGTTTCAAAAATCAGCTTTTTCCCTCGAGATAACAGCTCCATTTCCCCGATAAGATTTTCAGAAATAAACCGCGGGTCAATGCACCCGGCCTTTGGTCCGCTTTCGCTGGCATAAAACCGGCCTTCTTTCTGATACGCTGCCAGCTTTGTGAACGCGGGATCCCGTATCACGCGTGAAGCGTCCTCAAAAGCAAAATCATTACCGTACCTTCCGTTTCGCGGGATAAAAAGAATGCTCAAAAAAGGGTTTCGGCTAAGAATTATCTCAAATCGTTTTAAATCAATTATTGTTTCCATATAATCATCAGAAAAAAAGGCCAGCAGAGTCGGCTCCGCGGTATCCACGACTTCTTCAAAATATCCGGCCACCGCATCGATGCCGTATTTTCCTCCATTGTCTTCACTTATGTCCATCATTCGCCGGGCCAGTTTTTCAATATCAGCCGGAGCAACGGCATAAACATTTTTCAAATTTTTGATCCAAATCGGATCGATGGGAATGCACTCGCGGTTCAGCAGGGTGGAGGCAGCGGACGCGCTGGTTTTCAAATTGATCCCGGCATAACCGGACAGCACCGCTATCTTAATCAGTTTTTCAATGCCGGCATCGTCTGCTTTCAGATGCCCGGATTTGTCCAGAAAATTAATCAGCGTCATTGCAAGGCGATGACATATTTCATTGAATTCCAGGTACAAACAGGGTTCTTCCGGCGCTGGATGTCCACTTAACATTATCAGCGCCATATGAATAAATACGTCTTCATAAATCTGCTGGGGAATCAGGTCGCGCAACAAAAAACCGTTGGAATCTTCCAATTCCAATATCGTTTTTATCCGGTCGATCAGTGTTTTTCTTTTCAGATTCGCTTCATTTATCTCAAACACGATCCCCTGTTTTAGAAACAGCCTGTTTACAGTCTGGGTAAGAGTGCGCTTCAGCCAGTTGTCATAGGTTTCTTTTTTTGAATCAAGGGTATCCTGAAACAATTCCGGATACTGATGCCGTAAACCGATGGAGGAGGTTCCGGGCATTCGCCAAGGACCGAAATATTTTTTAATCTGATTCCTGGATGCCGGATTATTTTCTTTTGATAAAACCAACCGTATCAGGTTGTTTTTGAACGATTGAGGCGCATCTTGTAAACTTTTTGAGTAAAGAACTCGGCCTTTGAACTCTTTATAAAATAAATACGGAAATTCAATTTGAGATGATTTAACCTGATTAATTGGCCCCCCCTGCTTAATGGCCATCATCCGAATGATCCATATCTTTGATGATCTGCTGGTAAAAATCCGTGAGGTAGGGTTTAAATAAATACCGGATTTCTTCCATGTGATCCTCAATAACAAACGGCACTGCCTGGGCAAACACATCCAGCATAATAACGGCATTGACGGATGAATCCGTTTGGGTGGCGCTGCGCAGACGCTCGGCAATGTTAATATTTAAAATGTTTAAATTATTATAAATTTGCGTCAGCCCGTGTAGTTCGAAATCCACTTTTCGGCCCTGTTTTGCAAGATAATACTGGGCCAGCAAATACATCCCGGTCGCCCGGAATATGGTTTCCTGCCGGGTGGCCATAGGGAGATGAAAACGGACCATGGGTTTAAAAAAAACGGTATGGGGGCATCCGCTGGCGGGAAACAGCAAGCCGAGCAAAGAGCTGATGCCCCGCTGCGCGGTGGTATGCTGGAACACTTTACGCTCTGCCGTAATGATCTCAAGATCGACTTCATCATAGGACAAAATCTTATCGAACCGTGCAACGATATCCACCAGACTTTCGGCAACGGGACAGAATGGATGGATGCCTGTATCCAGCGGACAATGCGGGCACTGGTTAAAATTGAGCCGGGCCCATTCCGGCAACTTGCCGACGGTCTTGTTGACGATTTCCAAACTGACGGGATCCAGACGTAAATCAACTGTCTCCTGCCGACCGTTAAACCTGAAAATATATCGAATTTCAATAAAATCCATTTCAACTCCGGATCATCGCAAGTCATTGGTCAATCATAGGTTAATCAATTCCTATAATTAATTCCGCATACTGGTGACCGGCGCCGGCAAGCGCCCGCCGCGTTTTAAAAAATTCTTTGCTGAAAAAGGGTTGACTTCCATCACCGGGGCGGTGCCTAAAAGTCCGCCGAATTTGACCAGGCTTCCGGCTTTTTTTCCGGGGACCGGAATAACGCGAACCGCGGTGGTCTTATTATTAATAATGCCGATGGCAAGTTCATCAGCAATGATCGCGTTAATGGTTTCTTCCGGCACATCACCGGGAATGGCAAACATATCCAGCCCCACGGAACATACCGCGGTTAAAGCCTCGAGTTTGTCCAGCCCCAGGGCCCCTTTCTGCACCGCGTCGATCATTCCTTCGTCTTCACTCACCGGAATAAAGGTGCCGCTTAAGCCGCCCACGTTTCCGCTGGCCATGGCCCCCCCTTTCTTGACCGCATCCATCAGCAGCGCGACCGCAAGCGTTGACCCGTGGGCACCGATCTTTTCGATGCCGAATGCCTCGATTACGTTGGCCACGGAATCGCCTGCCGCCGTTGTCGAAGCCAGGGAGATATCCACAATGCCAAACGGGATGTTTAAGGCCGCTGCCAGTTCCCGACCCACCAGTTCTCCGGCCCGCGTTATTTTAAAGACGGTCCGCTTGATAATTTCAGAGAGCCGGGTCAGGTCGCATTCGCGGTTCTGGTCCACCACCGCCTTGACCACCCCCGGGCCGCTGATTCCGATGTTTAAGGTGATGTCTCCTTCTCCCACCCCATGAAACGCTCCGGCCATAAACGGATTGTCCTCCGGCGCATTGACAAACACAACAAACTTGGCGCATCCGATGGCGTTATTGCTTTTTTCGGCAGTCTGCTTGAGCATGCTGCCCAGCAAATTCACAGCATCCAGGTTTAAACCCGCCACATTAGAACCGACGTTTAAAAATGAACACACCCGTTCGGTCTTTGAAAGCACATCCGGCAGCACATCAATGAGCATCCGGTCGGATTTTGTCAGCCCTTTCTGCACCAGGGCGCCGAAACCGCCGATAAAATCAATCCCGGCGTCCGCCGCCGCACGATCCAGGGTTTGAGCCATTTCAATGAACTTGCTTTGGACGCAATGGCTTTCCATGATCAGACTGACCGGCGTAATGGAAATACGCTTATTGGCAATCGGGATGCCATATTTCATCTCAAGCACCCTGGCCTGCTCCACCAGTTTGACCGCGTTGGTATAGACCCGGTCATACACATTTTTTTTAAACACTTTAAAATCGGAATCAATGCAGTCTTTCAGGTTAATTCCCAGTGTGGTGGTCCGGATATCCAGATTCTGGTACAGAATCATGCTCGCTGTTTCATAGACTTCTTCTACGGATATTGTCATTGTTATACTCTGTGCATCATCTTAAAAATATTTTCATGCTGAAGCTGAACTCTGAGTTCAAGGGATTTGCCGATTTTTTCCAGTTCCCGGGTGATTTTTTCCATGGGGATGGTCGAATTTTTGATATCCACCAGCATGGTCATGACAAAATAACCGTCTCCCATGATCCGCTGATTGATATCCTCAATATTAATGTCTTTTTTATATAAAAAATTTGATATTTTGGCGACAATCCCTTTTTTGTCTTCACCAATCACCGTAATAAACAGAAGCTCTTTTTCCATGGGTAGCCCTTTACCATTTGTTGATAAAAATTGATCTTCACTTGCCCGACCCATTTCTTATCATCTTATAAGCATATTATCAAAAAATTAAAATGTTTTAAGACAGATTTTCCCCTCGCCGGACACCAAGGCCTGACACCGGCGTTTCCGGCACCCGGGAAACCATATGCGGTAAATTATTTTGTTAAGCGGGAAAAATCTGCTTGAAAAAAAACGGCTGATAGTTGGCGCGAAGGTAAATCTGGGGAAATTCTTTGGTAAGATTTGAATGACGATACAGTGCTTTTATAATTCGTGTGATGTGCTTGTCGCCGGACCAGATGGTTTTGGGCCTATTATCAATGGCCGCCTTGGAACAGCAATTGGCCACAAAATTGATATCGGTCTCTCCGGGTGGATCTTTTCGTATATCGTGGAAATAATTTTTACAAAAAGAAACGATGACTTCATGCAGCGGGTCTGATTTTAAATCAAACACCTGGCCATTGATTTTCAGAGTTTTTAAAAACATGTCGATCTGTTCAAGGAACATTTTCTGCTGCTTCCATATATCTTCCACCCAACTGTCCCTGTCGCATGACCGGGTATGATAGGCATCAAAAAAACTCTGCAGACCGGCGTCGAGTTCATCATAAATATCTTCGGATATGGAAATCGACGGGGTATAAATAATTTCTTCAATCACCCGAACAAACCGCCGGAGTTCCTGGAACAGGATGGGGAGATATTGTGCATATTCCCTGTTATTCACTCGTTTGATAAAACCGATATAATTAAAAATCTGATTGATTTCCGAAGACTTGACATACGCGGGATGCCTGAGCGCACCCCCGTTTGATCCATCTGATTTACGGGGGTCATCTATTCGGGGGATGGGAAAATTCTGGGGAATGTAGGCGTTTAGAAAATTGGAGTCGACAATATTCTCATATTTGTTCGCTTCGAATACATTTTTCAATATGTCTGGATAATTTAAGAGTTCCGGCATCACGAGGAATTCCCGGTTACGGATTTCAAAAAATTCATCTGTTGGCCTGATTTTTCCGTGGTGACAGAAATCAAACTTATGCCTTGCAATTCTTACCCTCCCTTTTAAAAAGCGCAAACGGACACAAATATGGCCCGGCCGCCAACCTGAACTATCGGGAAAAACTGTGAAAATCGCTGCAAAACACAGACAAGGTCTACGAACAAACAACTAACCGCATCAAACACCGATGTTTAATAAATAGAATAATACATCTTTCCAAGTCAAGTTTTTTTATTTAACATGCTAATATTAAATATTAATTCGTAAAATCGAGATTTCTGAATCCGGTCACTCAAATTCCTAATCCTGTCCGTAGCATATGTCACGTGTACTTAAGAACTTCTGACTACGCCAGTGCCTAAAAAACATAGTTTTGATTGCTATCACCGAAAGAATCAGCTGCAACACATTTAAATTCATGTAAAAATATTCAGATAAAAATAAATGATGTCAAAATCGACTCGTTGGAAATTTCTTCACCATTCCATAAAAAAAGATAAGAAGTTGAGTTTAATAATTATTAATTTTTCTACGACAACAACGCCTGCTTAACCGCCCGACCGATTTTGTCCACTGTGTACGGTTTCTCTACAAACGACCCGGCGCCGAGCCGCTGCGTTTCCCTGACATCATCTGTTTCAGCAAATCCGCTGACAATAATCGCTTTCTGCCCGGGCTTCTGCCGGACAATAGTTTCATAGGTTTGTCGTCCATTCATTCCGGGATCCATAAACATGTCCAGAACAATTAGATCAAAGGTCCTTTCCCTTAAATAATCTATAGCTGTTTCCCCGCTCTCAGCTATATCCACGCTATACCCCAGACCGGTTAAAATCTGTGCGGCGATTTCCCGCTGGTTTTTATCATCGTCCACAACCAGAATCGACTGGCCGTCGCCTTTTATGGATTCCATATTGACGGTTTCCTGAAAATCCTTTTGCACCTGCCTGGAAGCCGGAAAAAACAGCTCAAACTGCGTGCCTCCCGGATGTGAAATCACATTGACATATCCCCGGTGATCCTGGAGCGTATTCCAGACGACGGTTAATCCGAGCCCGCTGCCGCTTCGACCCATTACTTTTTTGGAATAAAAGGGTTCAAAAATACGCTCCCTGTCATCGTCGGATATGCCGGAACCGTTATCGACAACCGACAGAACGCAATACTCCCCGATCTGAACATTACCATATCCCTTCAGCGGTTTATCGACGTATTGATTTCGTGTCGAAATCTCAATCTTGCCGTACCGGTCAATCGCTTCCGCTGCATTGATCATCAGGTTCATGAGTATTTTCCGAATATGGACCGGAGAGCAGCTGATATTCTTCAATTCCGGATCCAGGGATCTGTTAACGGAAATGTCCGGATATTGTTCCATCAACTTTCCGTATTCAGGGGATGTCAGATAGGATTCGATGATATCGTTGATGCTGCTGACTTCTTTCTTTAACGCAACGCCCCGGGCAATGGTCAGTAAATCCGATACAAAGGCCGCCGCCCGTAAACCACCTTCTTTAATTCTCTCGACAGATGGTCTGAACTTTTCCGGAAACGCCGGATTCATCAACATCAATTCCGGATAACTGATCAGCGAAGACAAAATATTATTCAAATCATGCGCGACCCCACCGGCCATGAGCCCTAAGGCTTCCATCTTTTTCATCCGGACCAGCTTGTCCTGAAGGGTTTGCTTTTCATTTTCCGCAATTTTTTTATCATTAATGTCCCTTCCGACGC
>JAHECJ010000079.1 GCA_024641805.1 Desulfococcus sp. | reverse complement strand
TCTATGATTTAAAAATAAAAAACAATGGAATCCGAATATATTATCATCCGTGGGGCACGTCAGCATAACTTAAAAAATATTGACGTTGACCTGCCCCGCAACAAGTTTATTGTCATCACCGGCCTTTCCGGTTCCGGAAAGTCGAGCCTTGCCTTTGATACGCTTTATGCCGAAGGCCAGCGCCGATATGTCGAATCCCTGTCAACCTATGCCCGCCAATTTTTAGAGCGCATGGAAAAGCCGGATGTGGACCTCATCGAAGGATTGTCACCGGCCATTGCCATTGAGCAGAAAAACGCCAGCCACAATCCCCGATCCACCGTCGGGACCGTCACCGAAATTTACGATTATTTACGCCTGCTTTTTGCGAGAATTGGAATTCCTCACTGCTATCAGTGCGGACGCCCCATTACTTTTCAGGCTGTAGACCAGATTATTGACAGTGTGGAAACGCTTCCCGAAGGGACCCGGATTGTCATTCTGGCGCCGATCGTTTCTGATCAAAAAGGCCGGCATGACCGGCTGTTTGTCCGGTTAAAGCGGGACGGGTTCGCCCGGGTGAAAATCGACGGAAAAATTTTGGAAATCGACAGTGTCGGCGCGCTTGATAAAAACAAAAAACATACTATTGACGTGGTCGTCGATCGGCTGGTGGTCAAGGAAAAAATGAGAAACCGGCTGGCGGATTCACTGGAACTGGCCATTTCTCTTTCCGGTGCCGTGGTGACAGTGGATGTGGTAGATCCATCCGGATCGATCATCGATACGATTCTGTTTTCTGAAAAAGCGGCCTGTATTCAGTGCGGCATCAGTTATCCGGAACTGACCCCGGCCAGCTTTTCATTCAATTCTCCGCAAGGGGCCTGTCCCAAATGTGACGGACTGGGGACCACCACGGAATTCGCCCCGGAACTGGTGGTGCCGTCGCCGGAACTGTCGCTTCGTGACGGTGCGGTCCGGCCCTGGGAAAACCGCAACTCCGTCCAGTTCGCCGAATTTCTTGAAGCACTGACATCTCATTACAGCGCCGATATATATACGCCTTACAAGGATTTGCCTGAAGCGTTTAAAAATGTCCTGTTGCACGGATCCGGTGATGAAAAAATCCCTTTTTTTATGCATCGCGGCAACCGCCGGATAAATTTTACCCGACCGTTTGAAGGGGTGATCCCTAATCTTGAACGCCGTTATATTGATACGGATTCCCATCAGACCAGGGAAGAGATCAAGCAGTATATGAATTTCAGACCCTGCACGGAATGCAACGGCACACGGCTGAACCAGGTCAGCCGGTCTGTTCAGGTCTGTGGAAAAAACATCGCTGATATCGGAACGCTTTCCATTGAAAAGGCGTTTGATTTTTTTCAAAATATTCAGCTGAGTGAGAAAGAAACACTGATTGCAAAACGGATTTTAAAAGAAATTACCGATCGTCTTGGGTTTCTGGCGAATGTGGGACTCTCATATCTGACGATTCAACGGTCAGCCACCACCCTTTCCGGAGGCGAAAGCCAGCGTATCCGGCTCGCAACCCAGATCGGATCGAAGCTGACCGGCGTTCTGTACGTTCTGGATGAGCCCAGCATAGGTCTTCATCAGCGGGACAATCGCCGTTTGCTTGAAACATTGTTAAAAATGCGTGACCTGGGAAATACGGTTCTCGTCGTGGAGCACGATGAAGAGACCATCCAGTCCGCGGACTATGTAGTGGATATGGGGCCTGCGGCCGGAGTCAAAGGCGGCGAAGTCGTATTCGCAGGATCTCCGGAGGATCTGGTGCATGATGAAAAGTCCCTGACCGGTTTATATCTCTCCGGCCGGAAAAAGATTGAAATTCCAGGCACGCGGAAACGGCCGGGTAAGGAACGACTGATCATCCAGGGAGCGTCTGAAAATAATTTAAAAAATATTGATGTGGAATTTCCACTGGGATGTTTTATCAGCGTGACCGGGGTTTCCGGGTCCGGAAAATCGACACTGGTCCTGGAAACGTTATACCGGCTGCTTGCCCAGAGGCTCTACCGGGTCGGGATGCCGGCCGGTAAACACAGTGAAATCTCCGGCGCGGAATTTATCGATAAGGTGATTAATATCAATCAGTCACCCATCGGCCGGACGCCGAGATCAAATCCCGCCACGTATACCGGGGTCTTTACCTTTATCCGTGAACTTTTTGCAAAAACAGCGGATGCCCGCCAACGCGGGTACAAACCCGGGCGCTTCAGTTTTAATGTCAAGGGAGGTCGCTGCGAGGCCTGTTCCGGTGATGGGATCATTAAAATTGAAATGCATTTTCTGCCGGATATTTTTGTCACCTGTGATGTATGCCATGGGAAGCGATACAACCGGGAGACCCTGGAGATCAGATATAAGGGAAAAAATATTGCCGATGTATTGAACATGACCGTTAACCAGGCACTGCAGTTTTTCGAAAACATTTCCAGCATCCGGACAAAACTTCAGACCCTGGTGGATGTGGGGCTCGGGTATATTCATGTCGGGCAGTCCGCCACAACCCTTTCCGGCGGAGAGGCTCAACGGGTGAAGCTGGCCAAGGAACTGAGCAAACGCGACACAGGAAGGACATTATATCTGCTGGATGAACCAACCACCGGACTCCACATGGATGACATTAAAAGCCTGCTCACCGTCCTGAAGCGTTTTGTGGATTCGGGGAATACCGTTATTGTCATTGAACATAACCTGGATGTCATTAAATTTTCAGATTACATCATTGATCTGGGGCCGGAAGGCGGGGACCACGGCGGGGAGGTTGTCGCGTGCGGTACGCCGGAGGAAATCGCAAAAAACAAAAAATCACATACCGGATATTTTCTAAAATCCATTCTTGAAAATCAGTGATTTGAAGCAAAAAAAAAGCTGTGCCGAAACGGCACAGCTTTTTTTAAAACTTACCTGTCTTTCTGATTAGTGACCGCCGAGCAGTCCGGCAATTGTTGCTGCCTGGGGGTGCGCATAAATAAGAATCAGCGCAACAACGAGTGCATAAATACACAGAGATTCGATCATGGCAAGACCGATCAGCATTGTAACGGTAACTTTACCTGAAGATTCCGGGTTTCTTGCAATTCCTTCAACAGCGGCTTTCAGACCCATGCCCTGACCAAGACCGCAGCCGAAAGCGGCAATTGCAATACCAAAACCAGCGGCGAATGCACATGCGACAAAAAATTCCATAGTTAACCTTCCTCCTTAAAAAAATGAATAATTAATTTACTTCTTCCATCTTCCCATAAAATTTCAGCAATTAAATTGCCTGTAAAACTGATTTATCTTTTGTGTCAATTAATGGGCGTGTTCCATGGCGCCCGAGAAATAAATAACCGACAGCAAAAAGAAAACAAACGCCTGTACAAATGATACAAAAATACCCAGGGCCATGATCGGCAGGGGAGCAAAAAATGCACCGGCAAGACCGAAAAGGATGGCCAGAACAATTTCATGTCCCATCATGTTTCCGAACAGACGGAAAGAAAGAGAAAGGATTCTGGCAAAATGACCGATCACTTCGATAATGAAGATCAGGGGGCTCATCCACCAGACGGGACCTAAGAAATGTTTGATATAGGCGGCGCCATGATATTTAATACCGATGATGTGAGTGAAGGTAAAAACCACCAGAGCGATGGAGGCGGTGGTGTTCAGGTTGGCGGTCGGTGGAAAAAAGCCCGGCACCAGACCAATCAGGTTTCCGATAAAGACATAAAGGAAAACCGTGCCGGCCAGGGGGAACAGCCAGCGGCCTTCTTCACCGGTGATATCGACCATGAATTCTTCCATGCCGGAAACGATGAGCTCAGAGACATTCTGTGCTTTGGAGGGAACCATGCGGATGCCTTTGGCAGCCAATGCCCCCAGCCCAATCAGTATCGCCATTACGACCCAGGCATAAATGACATGCGGATTGTTATTAGCAAAGTGTTCCAGACCGAACAGGCCGAAAAGCTTAGAGAAAAATAAAAAGGGATGTTCCACTTTATACCGCCTCCTTGAAAATAGTATTTTTAACTTCGAATAGCGCGGCCAGCATGATGCTTGCCACCACCACCGATAAACCGATAAACAGTCCCAGAGGATTCACATAACCCCCTGCAATAAGCAATAGGATAACCAGGCCGCTGATAACGAACCTGATATAATATTTAACCAGAACGACATTGGGTGACGCCAGATGGGGTGGCGTCAGGGATTTTTTCAGCGTGCGATACAACAGATGAAAATTAACGGTGACAATCAGTCCGCCGGCGATAATGCCTAAAGTAACGCCGGAAGATGCCGTAAAATAACCTACGGAAGCGGCTAAAAGCAGCAGTATCCAGTTGGATCGGACAATAAATGTCAGGAGTCTTTGCTGTATTGTCATTCGTTTACTTTATGCTTTTGCTTTTTTTAAGTGCCAGCAATATGTTTTTTGCTGCGGCGGCAATGCCCAGGACGAAAAAAATAAACATAAACCATGGCGCCGTTCCCAGCCATCTGTCCAAAAAGAGGCCGATAAACAAGCCGATAAAAATCGCCAGGGCCACGGAAAATCCGAGGCTGCTGTAATAGGCCAGTTCCCTGAACATCTGTCGGGTTTCATTTTTCATGCAACCGTCCTCCGGACGCAATGAACATAACCTTTAAAGGGAAATTTTACTATCATATGAAAGTTCGGAGGTCAATATAAAAAAATCAAAATAATTTTAAGCTTTGGGATTTGACATCCTGTCCAAATTTCAACTGCTATTTGAAAGTCCAGCCAATGAACGAGTTTTTAAGGAAAAGACCGCCGGATTCAACAAATCATGATCCGGCCGCATGAATCCGTGCTGCTGACTTCCCCGATGATCCGGGCGTCAATGCCCTGGTCCTGCAAAGCATTCAAGCAGGGTGCCGCATTGGCTTTGTTTAAGGAGACGAGCAGGCCTCCGGATGTTTGGGGGTCAAACATCAGGTCGGCAACCACCGCATCAACGCCGGAATGGGTAGTGACACCGGTTTCAAAGAATTTCTTGTTGTTATACGCGCCGGCCGGAAACAACCCCATGCGGGCAAAGTCAAGGACTTCCTCAATCAGCGGCACGTTTTCCGAAAACAGGGTGATCTGCATTTTTGAGGCGGATGCCATCTCGTAGAGATGGCCGGCCAGGCCGAATCCGGTAATATCCGTGGCGGCGTTCGGATTAAATCGATATATGATTTCAGCCGCATATTTATTTAAGGCGGATGTCACGGTCACCAAATTCCGGATGGATTCTTGTTTGGCCAGTTTCCCTTTGATAGCAGTTGCCAGAATTCCCGTACCAATAGGTTTGGTTAAAATCAGACGATCGTTTTTTTTGCAGTTTGCGTTGGTCAGGATTCGGTCCGGATGAACGACACCGGTAACGGAAAGACCGTATTTGAATTCCGCATCTTCCACACTGTGACCGCCCACCAGGGTGGCTCCGGATTCATGAATTTTTTCCAGACCACCGGCCAGGGTTTCCTGCAATACCGACTCCGGCAGATCCTGCGACGGAAAGCAGACAATATTCATGGCCGTCATCGGATTGCCCCCCATGGCATAGACATCACTTAATGCGTTGGCGGCGGCAATCAATCCGAACGCATAGGGTGAGTCGACAATGGGCGTGAAAAAATCAAGGGTTTGAATCAGTGCCGTATCATCGGAAATTTTATAAACCCCCGCGTCATCGGCGGTCTCGAATCCGACAAGCAGCCGGGGATCCGGCTTGATCTTCAAGGTGGAAACAATTCTGTCCAGGACCCCCGGACTCAGCTTCGCCGCTCAGCCGGATGCCCGGACTTTCTGCGTTAATTCATATTTTTCCGATATATTGTCAGGCATATATCTTTATTTTCAAAAATTAAGTTTTTTAGCGTCAAACACCGGCCCGTCAATGCAGACGTGCTGGTATTTCCCGGTAGTTTCATTTTTATTAATCGCACAGCCCAGGCAGGCGCCGAGCCCGCAGGCCATTATGGTTTCGATGGAGATCTCGCAGGGTAAATTGTTTTTGTTTGCGATATCAGCCACGGCCCTGAGCATGGGCATGGGACCACAGGCATAGATTATGTCCGGCTGATTGGATGTGATCCATTTTTCAAGTGGCCGGGTCACCAGGCCCTGTTCTCCTTGCGATCCGTCGTCCGTGGTGATGTAAATCCCCATGTCAAAAGACTGGAAAACGGATTTGCATAGAATATCGTCAGACGTTCTTCCGCCCAGACAAACAACAGAGTCGGATAAGCCTGAACCGGTTTCCGTGATGGCATCCGCCAGGAAAACCAGAGGGGCCGCCCCAATGCCACCGCCGACCAGCGCAATTTTTCTGAAATTTCCGGATACCGTATATCCGTTGCCGATGGGACCGAGAATATCAACCCGGTCTCCGGAAGCGGCCCGGGCCAGTTTTTCGGTAAATCCCCCAACGATCTTAAACAAAACTTCGATGCCGATCACCCGGTGGCCTTCTTTGATCAGGCGGTGGATGGAAAATGGCCGGCGCAGCAGCGGTGTCATGAGGCCGGGCAGGTGAAGCGTTACAAACTGGCCGGGCAGGGCATCCGAATAAGCCGGACTACAGGCCAGCCCGATTCGGAAATAGGAGGGGCTTTCCGGTTTGATCCAGATTATTTCCGCAATTTCCTGGTGCTTGGGAGCCGATGATTTCATATGAGCATCCATTTAATATATTTCATTCGTTATTTCAAGCCGATTACGGAAACGAACCGTCCGGTTTGATTCTTTTTTCGATAGGAAAAGAACAGGTGGCTGTTACATTTTGTGCAGATATCCGGTAATTCAATATGTTGGGTCAAAAGTCCGGCGTTTAAAAGTTGGCGGCGACTGATCCGCCAGAAATTAAAATGATCGGATCTGTTTTTGTAACGCCAGTATGCTTCCGGAATTTCCTGACGGAAATGAATGAATTCGCTGCAGCAAGGGCCAAGCGACGGGGATATGCCGGCGATAATGTCTTCCGGCCGGCATCCGAATTCGGTGGTCATGGATGCAACACATTTTCCGAGGATATTTGCAATGCTGCCGCGCCATCCCGAATGCACGTTTGCAGCCACCTTTTTCACCGGGTCATACATCAGGACTCCCTGGCAATCTGCCAGTTGAACGGCAATGGTTTTGCCGGGAATATCCGTTACCATGGCATCCCCTGAAAAAGGAGAGGGATGGGTCTTGGGTGATCGATTGTCATCGCTTTTTTTCAAGATCAAAATCCCGGTTTTATGGATTTGTTTTAAAAAAACGAGCTGTTGGGTATCCATGCACCGGGCAATCACTTGTCTGTTCCTTTCGACCATCGAAGGATGATCTCCCACTGAAAGACCTGTATTCAGGCTTTTATATTCGCCTTTGCTGAACCCGTTGGTGCGTGTAAATACGCCGTGAGAGATCTCATCAAAAGCTTCTAATGTGGAAAATGCAAAAAAATGAAGGGCGTTTTTATTTTTTAATATCATTGTCAGATTTTGGATGTTAAGTGTTCAACCTTGAATTCTTCCTATTCTATTTCGGGTAGCTATAAGCAGACGGCACTCGTTCTTTTAAACAGTCGAATCGATTGCGGTGATCATTGATTTCATTGAAGTCGATTAGGGCTGTTCTTTCAGCCGTATGGTCGATAATACACGCAAGCACCTTGCCGTCCGGTGATATGATTTGAGAATGACCGTTAAATGACAGATTCCCATCGCGTCCCACACGGTTTGATGCGGCAATAAATATCTGGTTTTCAATGGCGCGCGCCTGAAGGAGGGTATTCCAGTGGTGGATTCGGGTTTCCGGCCATTGGGCGGATACAACGACAATGCGGGCACCCTGAAGTACCAGGGAACGGCACAGTTCGGGAAAACGAAGGTCAAAACAGATCATCAGACCGACCGGACCGCAGGATGTATTGCATACAACCGCCTGGCTGCCGGCGGAGAAAGCCTTGTCCTCACCGATGTATGAAAACAGATGGATTTTTCGGTACGTTCCGGCAATGGTTCCGTCCGCATCCACCACGAA
>JAHECJ010000078.1 GCA_024641805.1 Desulfococcus sp. | reverse complement strand
AAAATGATGACTCGATGAAATACATCACCCTTGAAGGCAAAGCGGCGCTGCCGGAAGTGACTGCCGAACTGGTTTCCAAACTGTAATTTTTTGCTTGCAAAAATAATTTTACCTATGTATTTAGAAAAGCTTAGCATGTTAATTTTTTGTAAAGGTGGTGAAATTTTTGAAGGAAATCACGGTTCGAGTGGATGATAACGACATTGAACGCGCCATGCGTATTTTGAAGAAAAAAATTCAGAATGACGGCCTGTTCAAACGTTTAAAACTGAAAAAAAACTATGAAAAACCAAGTGAATACCGGCGACGCAAAAAACGAGAAGCTTTGAGAAGACAACGAATTGCCGAGTCAAAACGAAATTCCCGTTTCCGCCGTTACTAGACATTACGAAAGAAGATTCTAAAAAACCCGGTAAGAATTTTTTAAAATTCTTCCGGGTTTTTTAGTGATATTTAGCTCATGACACAAAAAATTTATCAAGACTGCCTTGCGGAAATGTTTTCCCTCCACCGGTTTGGCATTAAACTGGGCCTCGACGTCATCCGTCATATTTTAGACAACCTGCAAAGCCCTCAGGACAGATTTTCCTGCATCCACATTGCCGGGACCAACGGAAAAGGATCAATCGCCTCCGGACTGGCCGCAATCCTTCAGTCCTCCGGATTTAAAGTCGGTCTCTATACCTCCCCGCACCTGATTAAATTTAATGAACGGATCACCATTAATAATATTCAGGTATCTGACAGGGAAATCGTTGAATCCTACCAAGCCGTCAAAATGATTCCAAAGATCGATCGGGAGCCGACTTTTTTTGAATTTACCACCGCCATGGCATTGTACCTTTTTGCCAGATCCAATGTCGACTGGGCGGTTATTGAAACCGGCATGGGCGGACGCCTGGATGCGACCAATATATTATCTCCGGAAATATCCATTATTTCCAATATATCACTGGAACACCGTTTTTACCTGGGAAACACCATTGCCGAGATCACCGCTGAAAAAGGCGGTATTATCAAAAACCATACACCCGTGATCACCGGCGTGACACAAAAAAGCGCCGTAGACGTTTTAAAACGGATAGCCTCGGAAAAATCCGCACCCCTCTATCGTCTGGGTGAGCATTTTAAGGTGCGCAGAAATAAAAACGGCGGTTTCTCTTATTCCGGAATCGATCATCAATGGAATAAAATGAAAACCCGACTTCCGGGAAATCACCAGGTCGATAATGCGGCACTGGTCCTTGCGGCGTGCGAAATTCTGCAGCAAAAAAATGTCCCTGTCCATCTTGACACCATCCGGAACAGTCTTAAAACTTATAGCTGGCCGGGACGGCTTGAAATTTTACCCACGTCGCCGCTTATTGTTATTGACGGGGCACATAATCTGATGGCAGCCCGGAAACTCGGAAAATTTCTCAAACAGGAATTTTCCCAAAAAAAAATAACCCTGGTTATCGGTATACTCAATGATAAGCCATTTGAGTCAATCCTTGAATCCCTTCTTCCATATTGCAGCCGTGCGATCCTGACCGAACCGGATATTGACCGGAGTCTGCCTCCTGAAAAGCTCGTTCCGAAATCAAAATCGATTATCAGTGATACGGAAATAGTCCCGGACGTTGCCTCAGCGGTCAAACATGCAATAAATACAACGCCGCCGGACGGCGTAATTTGTATCGCCGGTTCACTGTATGTTGTCGGAGAAGCCAAGCAGGCGCTCATTGATCTCGGAATGACAAATTAACCGGTCATCAATTCGGGTTTTTTGCATAACTATCAATTTTATTCAGATGTAGCGCTATTCAGACTTGACTAATCAGGCTGAATTCCTTATTTACAACAATACGTGCGCCCGTAGCCCAGGGGATAGGGCGTCAGCCTCCGGAGCTGAAGATCGCAGGTTCGAATCCTGCCGGGCGCGCCACTTTTTTACATTCTATTCCACGCTCTCAACCGGATACACAGTACCTTCCCGTAATATATTTTCCTTTTGCATCCATCGGAATTGTCTGGTATAGAAACCATTTATTTTTTACGTATTGATTTAACACGACGTTCGTTTATTAATTCTCAGGAGATATGCGCATGGCTGTCAGTCAGGAATTACTCGATATTCTGGTTTGTCCGAAATGTAAGGGGAAAATTTATCCGAATGCACCCAAAGACGGTTTGATCTGCGATGCCTGCAAATTGATTTATGAAATCAGAGATGATATTCCCGTCATGCTGATTGATGAGGCAAAACCCATTCAGGATTAAATCTCTCATCATTCTCTATCTTCCCGGTACGAATATACGGATATTAAAAACAGGCAGATCCTCCTGATGAGTCAACCCAACGCGCCACAGCCGGCCAAACTGGTTATTGGAATATTTACAACCGACCAGCAACTGATCAACCCTGTTTTAACGAATCTTACGAAACTGTTCGGCGAAATTGATCTGGCCAGTCCCTGGATACCTTTTGACTATACAAGCTACTATGAACGCGAGATGGGACCCGGTCTTATGCGTCGGATGACAGCGTTTAAACCGCTGATCGCACAGGAAGATCTGGCGGAAATAAAACTGAAAACCAACGCATTGGAGCAGGAATTCTCAATCAAGGATAAACGATGTGTGAATATAGACCCCGGCTTCATGCTCCGTGAACGATTTGTTCTGGCCACGGGGAAAAATTTCGCCCACCGGATCTATATCGGCAACCGGATATATGCGGATTTAACGCTCATCTTTCAGAAAGGATCTTTCCAATCTTTGCCGTGGACTTATCCCGATTACAAGGCCCCGGGCATGCAATCCTTTCTCTACCAGGTGAGAAACAAATACATCAAAGACATAACCGAAATGGAATCTTAAATAATGATTAAAAGCATGACCGCCTATGCCGGCAATGATTTATCCACGGATAACTTAACTGTTGCCGTTGAAATCAGGGGGTATAACAGCCGGCACCTGGATATTGCATTGAAACTGTATCACCGATATGCTGTTCTGGAAGAAAAAATCCGCAAAACGATTTCGGAAACCATCGCCCGCGGCCGGATTGAAATCAAAATATCCATCCAGGAATCCTTGGACAACGCCGAAGTTTTCCGTATTAATGAACCCATGGCCAAGGCTTATTATGAGACGCTGGTTCAGCTGAAAAACAAATTTCAATTGGATCCTGAAATTCCCCTGGCACTGCTGTTGAATAAAAACGGCATTATCGAAACAGCCGACACGGATATCGACACTGATAAAATATGGATGAGCCTGGAGGTGTGCCTTCAGAACGCCCTTAAAGATTTTGATATGATGAAAATCAATGAGGGGGATTCCCTGAAAACAGACCTGGATCAGCGGCTTGTCTTTATCGAAGACTGCATGGCCCGAATCGAAGGGAAAACAGACGGGCTCCTGGCACTTTACCAGGAAAAACTGAAAACGAGAATCATGACCCTGACCCAGGGAATCATCGAAATCGATCCGGCCCGTATCGCGCAGGAATCCGCGTTTATCGCAGACAAAAGTGATATCTCCGAAGAACTTGTCCGAGCGAAAAGTCATTTAAGACAGTTCCGGGAATTAATGGCAGCGGAAGATCCTTGCGGACGCCCGCTTAATTTTCTGCTTCAGGAATTTAACCGCGAATTCAACACGATGGGAAGCAAGGCCGGAGATGCTGAAATCGCACATATCATCGTTGCCGCCAAAACCGAGCTTGAAAAAATCCGGGAACAGATCCAGAATGTTGAATAATCGTAACACAATGATTACCTATTGAATTCCGCTGGATGCGACATCCGATCGTTCTGTCAATGAAAAACCGCGGCATAGCGTATCATAACAATTACACCCTTGATCATCAATTAAACCAGTTTTCATGTTTACGGAGGGGAGAATGGCGAACACCTTATTAAATATCGGATATGGAAGCAGCGTGGTTGCGGAAGAAGTCATTGCGATTCTCGCACCCAATTCCGCCCCGATGCGGCGTTTACGCGATGAAGCAAAAGAGGAAAAACGACTGATCGACGCCACCCATGGCCGTAAAACCCGATCCATCATTATTATGAAAAACAATCATATCGTTCTTTCCGCCACGCAGACCGACACCATTGCCCAGCGATATGTGACGTTAAACGAAAAAGAATAAATACTGATCTTGGAAAAATGCCTGAACATTCATGTAAAAATAACGCATTACATCCGACCGGCCAGCCTTCGAACGGACGCCTGTTCATCATTTCCGCCCCATCCGGCGCCGGAAAAACCACCTTATGCAATGCGATATTGAATAAATTTCCGGATCTTCGTTATTCTATTTCATACACCACCCGCACGCCCCGAAATGGTGAACAAAACGGTGTGGATTATTATTTTATTTCAAAAGATGAATTCCAAAACAATATCAAACAAAATACATGGGCGGAATGGGCGGAAGTGCACGGGAATTTTTATGGAACATCCGCGCAATTTATTGACCGGCAATTGTCACAGGGCAATGATATCCTGCTCGACATAGATGTCAACGGCGCCCGCCAGATTCTCTCCCGGTACCCAAGCAGTATCACCATATTCATCATGCCGCCGACGTTTGAAACGCTCAGGGAACGACTGATCAAACGCGGAACCGATAATGCGGAAGTCATGGCCAAACGGCTCAAAAATGCGGAAGCTGAAATCGCCCAAAAATGCCTTTACCAGCATATTGTGGTGAACGACACACTACCCGAAGCAATTGAAGCCCTTTCCGCCATTATTTCCGGAAATCGGTCCGGATGACTATCCGGCAGTTTCCTCATTATTAAACACACCGAGAACAAACGATGAAGACAGAAACAATTTACGGCATCCACCCGGTTTTTGAAGCCCTGCAGGCCAAAAGACGGACTTTCCATGAGCTCTGCATCATCAAAGACAAAAGTAACCCGCGCATCGACCAGATTGTCGACATCGCCCGCACAAATGCCATTCCAGTCAAATATCTTCAGGGGCAGAAACTCCAGGCTCTTACCGGCATTGATGCGCACCAGGGTATTGCCGCCAGTGTATCGCCCTACCCGCTGGTTGACTTTTCCGAATTGATCAGCGATGATTTTGCCGTGAACAATGCGAACTTCTTCCTGTTGATTGACAATATCGTTGACCCTCACAATCTCGGTGCACTGATACGGACAGCCCTGTGCGCATCGCTGACCGGCGTGATTATCCCGAAAGACCGTTCCGCAGAGCCTTCACCTACGGTTTCAAAATCCTCTGCCGGCGCCCTGGAACATATCCGGTTGGCAGCGGTGGTCAACATGGTGAATACCATCAGGGAATTAAAAAAAAGCGGCATGTGGATCATCGGGCTTGACAAAGACGGAGACCGATCGATATATGAAAACGATTTTACGGGGAATATCGGCATCGTCATCGGCGGGGAAGAAAACGGCATCCGGCCGCTGGTAAAAAAACACTGCGATTTTTTGAGTTTTATTCCCCAGAGCGGTCCGGTCAGCTCGCTGAATGCATCGGTTGCCGGCGCCATTGCCATGTATGAAGCATACAGACAGCGGCTTTCTTCAATTAAATAAAGATGCACAAGAAAGGATCACAATTGATGGAAAAATCAGGCATCATCACTAAAAATAACGACGGCTCCTTAAATGTGCCGGATATGGTGACAATCCCCTTTATTGAAGGCGACGGTACCGGGCCCGATATCTGGCGGGCTACCCGGACCGTTATAGACGCGGCAATTTCTGCGGCATACAAAGGATCCAGAAAAATTCAATGGCTTGAACTATATGTCGGCGAAAAAGGATTTGAAAAAACCGGCGAATGGCTGCCCCAGGATGCCCTGGATAATATTGAAAAACATATCGTCGCCATTAAAGGCCCATTAACGACGCCGATCGGAAAAGGAATCCGGAGTCTCAATGTCACCATCCGCCAGAAACTGGATCTTTTTGCATGCGTCCGCCCGGTCAAATATATTGATTCAGTTCCCAGCCCCATGAAACATCCTGAAAAAATTAATATGGTAGTTTTCCGGGAAAACACGGAGGACGTGTATGCCGGGATCGAATGGGAATGCGAAAGCAGTGAAGCCAATGAGGTCATCTGTTTTCTGACGGACAAAATGGGGGCCACCATTGCTGAAAATTCAGGGATCGGCATCAAACCGGTGAGCGCCAAAAATTCCAAACGTCTCGTCGCCAGTGCGATTTCTTATGCCATTGACAATGGATACGCCAGTGTCACGCTGATGCACAAAGGCAATATCATGAAATTCACAGAAGGCGCTTTCAACAAATGGGGATATGAAGTTGCAAGAGAGAAATTCGGCGATGTGACCATTACCGAGGATGAACTCTATAAATCCTACGCCGGCAAACTCCCGCAAGGTAAAATTTTAATCAAAGACCGTATCGCTGACATGCTGTTTCAGCAGGTTCTGCTGCGGCCTGAAGAGTTTGACATCATTGCCACCCCCAATTTAAACGGAGATTATATTTCCGACGCACTGGCGGCCCAGGTGGGCGGTCTCGGCATGGCACCCGGGGCGAATATCGGAGATAAATGCGCGGTCTTTGAGGCGACCCATGGCACGGCACCGAAATATGCCGGTCTGGACAAAGTCAACCCGAGTTCACTGATTTTATCAGGCGCCATGATGCTGGATTATATGGGATGGAAAGAAGCGGCAGACATTATTCGCCAAAGCCTCCAGGAAACCATTAAAGCCAAAACAGTGACCTATGACCTCGCCCGCCAGATTGAAGGGGCGACCGAAATTTCCTGTTCGGCTTTCGGCAATGCGATGGTTCAAAAGATGTCTGTCTGAACCTTTCACGCGCTTATCAACCAAACGGAATGCTCGGACAATTATTCAAAACCTTTATAAATTCAATCTTCCCCGTAAAATGTCAGGCATGCGGCGTTTTTTTTCATCCGAAAAAAGACAGCGCCAGGGGAAAAGATTCTGCACCCCATCTTTCCCATGACCCGATAGAAATTATATTTTATCAGGTCATGGAACCGTTTCTCTGCCCGTCATGCACCCGGGAATTCTCTCCGGTCTCCCCGCCTTTCTGTACCAGATGCGGCCGGATGTTTGAAACCGGAACCGGTAAAAATCATTTGTGCGGGTTCTGCATTCAAAACAAACCTGCCTGCCATCGCATACGTGCCGCGGGAATCTACGACGGCGCATTGAAATCAAGTATCCATGAATTGAAATACAATGATAAAATCCAACTGGCCCGCCCTCTCGGCCGGTTGCTTTTTTCTGGTTTTATGCAATACTATGATGATTTGAACATCGACTGTATTGTACCGATACCGCTTCATGGTTCCCGGTTAAAACAGCGGGGATTCAACCAGGCCGAACTGCTGATCGATGAATGGCCGATGCTGGCGAAAAATTACAGGGTCACCCGGTCCATTCTCCTGAACGGAAAAAATCTGATACGTAACCGGAAAACTAAGTCTCAAACCGGATTGGGCAAAGAAAAAAGAAAACTCAATGTCAAAAACGCTTTTTCCGTATCCGATGCCTCTGAAGTTTCCGGCAAACAGATTCTTCTTGTCGATGATGTATACACCACCGGATCAACCGCCGAAGAATGCGCGAAAACCTTGATTGCGGCCGGTGCGAAGACCGTCAGCGTGCTGACGCTTGCCCGGGCGGAATAAAAAATAAAGGCTGAGATATGACCAATACCCACGAAATGCTTATGGGAGG
This sequence comes from Desulfococcus sp., assembly GCA_024641805.1. GTDB lineage: Bacteria > Desulfobacterota > Desulfobacteria > Desulfobacterales > Desulfosalsimonadaceae > SURF-3. Next base: position 322 of record JAHECJ010000078.1, on the reverse strand, counting down.
AATTTTCCAGTTTGACGTTAAAACCGGAGACATTAGCGCAAACCTCGCCTCTGCAGCCGACGGCATCACTCGTCTGGGTGAAAAAGGGGCCCATTTCACCGTGCTTCCGGAACTCTGGTCCTGCGGATTTGACGTTCCCCGGATGCTCAAAGCGCATGCTGGAAAAACACCTCAAATTATCCAGACCCTCCGGGAACTCGCAAAAAAGCACCGGATGATCATTGCCGGTTCCCTTCCTGAGGAATCCGACGGGTGCATTTACAATACCATGTTCTTGGTGGATGCGGACGGATCCATTGCCGGAACGTACCGAAAAATCCAT